>DASYQG010000024.1:0-17155 GCA_036005825.1 Chitinophagaceae bacterium
TGATCACTACGAGATACAATATTTATATATGCGGAGCTTTTTCCCTGAACAAAAAATTGCTGCAGCATCACAAACAGCTTACACTTATTTCCGAAGCCGCACTCAGCAAACGTGGACCAAACAAAGCAAGTACATGCAGGGGATGATCGTATTGGCCTTATTCAGAACTGATGATACAAAAACTCCCGGCGCCATTTTAAAGTCATTAAAAGAAACAAGCATCAGCAATGAAGAATTAGGAATGTATTGGAAAGAAAATAGTGGTGGTTGGTTTTGGCACCAGGCTCCAATAGAAACACAGGCGTTATTAATTGAGGCATTTAGCGAGATCAGCAAAGACAGCAAAACTGTAGATGATCTGAAAACATGGCTATTGAAAAACAAACAAACCACCAACTGGAAAACAACAAAGGCTACAGCAGAAGCATGCTATGCTTTGTTATTGCAGGGAACCGATCTGTTAGTTAATGAATCAATTGTTGAAATTAAACTGGGTAACACAGCAGTAAGATCAACCGATAACAAAGAAGAGGTAGGCACCGGTTATTTTAAAAGATCGATCGCAGGTCCATTGGTAACTCCAAATATGGGAAATATTAGTGTGTCCGTTCAGCCTGTAAATAATCAAACTACCACAACAACGTGGGGCGGTGTATACTGGCAGTATTTTGAAGATCTAGATAAAATAACGACCGCATCAACTCCACTCAAACTTGATAAAAAACTTTTTGTTGAAACCAATACTGATCGCGGGCCGGTGCTTACGCCAATAAATGATGGCGACGCCGTAAAAGTGGGTGATAAAATAAAAGTAAGAATTGAGCTGAGAGTTGATCGTGATATGGAGTATGTGCACATGAAAGATATGAGAGCTTCTTGCCTGGAACCGGTAAATGTATTAAGCAGTTATAAATGGCAGGGTGGTCTTGGATATTATGAAACCACAAAAGATGCCAGCACTAACTTCTTTTTTGATTACCTGCGCAAAGGGGCTTATGTGTTTGAGTACACTTTATTTGTAACGCATACCGGCAATTTCAGCAATGGCATCACCAACATTCAGTGTATGTATGCACCGGAGTTTAGTAGCCATTCAGAAGGAATCAGGATAAATGTTGAATAATGAAAGCTTCTATTGTAATATCATTAGTACTCATTAGTTCAGTTTGTTTTTCTCAAACTAAAAGGAAATCCTTAACAAAATCTGATTCTCTATTAGTTGAAAGAATCAAAAAAGAAAAGCCAAACAAATATATAGGAAAGACTTTAGGCGAATATTTATCAAATGAGCTTCTGAAAAAGTACACAGAATGGCTACCCGTTGATGAACCACCCGGAAAGCTACAGGCAATTATTTTATCTTATTCAGAAAAAGTTGGGTCGAAATAATTTTTACGGATATTCTGTATCAAAAAAAATTTAGCGAAAAAGGGAAATGGGATTTTTCGCTTCTTAAAAAAGAAAAAATATATAAGATTAAATACTCCTGGGAAGAGTAACACTTTTTGTTGATCATGCTACACCTATTTTTGCAACATGCAAATTGAATTTCTCATTATTGGGCAAGGCATTTCTGGAACATGGCTCAGTTATTATTTACAAAAGGCAAACAGGTCTTTTATTGTAATAGATAATGACCAACCCAACTCGGCTTCAAGAGTCGCAGCAGGTATTATCAACCCCGTAACGGGCAGGAGAATTGTAAAAACCTGGATGATCGATGAGCTTCTTTCCTTTCTGGTCCCTGCTTATGAAGAATTGGGAAATGAACTTAACATTAAAGCTATTGAGAAAAAAAGCCTGACTGACTTCCATCCCACTCCACAAATGAAAATTGCTTTTGACGAAAGAGTAAAAGCAAATGCAGATTTTCTATTTCATCCAAAAGACCAGTGGCAATACCATGAAACATTTAATTATGATTTTGGATTTGGCGAAGTAGATCCTTGTTATGTTGTCAGCCTGAAAGAAATTCTTCCGGCATGGAGAAAAAAGCTTTTGTCGGCTAACCAATTACTGGAAGAAAATTTTGAGATCGAAGAATTAAACCTTTCAAATACCGAAGTGATTTATAAAGATATCACGGCAGAAAAAATTATTTTCTGTGATGGAATTAATTCCTCTCAAAATCCTTTTTTTAAAAATCTTCCATTCGCATTAAACAAGGGAGAGGTTATACTTATTGAATCTTCTGACATTCCCTCAACAAATATTTTTAAAAAAGGAATGATGCTTACATCTATTGAAAAGGATCTTTATTGGCTTGGCTCAAATTATTTATGGGAATTTCAGGATGATCAACCAACGGAACAATTCAGGGAACAAACTGAATTGCTATTAAAAACATGGATAAAAGTTCCTTTTAAAATTGTTGACCACAAAGCATCGGTTCGTCCTGCAAATATTGAGCGTCGTCCTTTTGTTGGCTTTCATCCAACTCTTAAAAACATAGGCATCTTAAACGGTATGGGAACTAAAGGTTGTTCATTGGCTCCATTTTTTGCAAAGCAACTTGTTGAGTACACCATTAACGGTGAAACTATTTTACCTGAAGCAGATGTAAACCGGTTCAGAAAAATACTAACGAGGTAGACCTCAATTTATCTATTTTTGATTTTCCTCAAACCAAAACATTTTTTACATGCCCCAAACAAAAGAGCCGCAGTATATAATTCCTGCCCGTTTTCGCCGCCTGGAAAATATGCATATCGCTTTTTGGCTAATGAAAGATATAAGCTGGTGTATGATCTGGAAAACACTTGGTATCATCATGATCGTGCCTACACTTTCAATAGCTATCTATATTGCCTACCGCACAAGAACGATCAAATCGGAGTTGGCCCATAACCTTGCAATAGTGTTTTGGATCAGCGCCAATGCATATTGGATGATCAGTGAGTTTTTCGCGTTTGATGCTGTAATTGTCTGGAGAGATTTTACAGGAAAGCATATGGCATTAATACCATTTACGATCGGTGCTGTTATTTTATTATACTATTATCTTATTCAGCGCCACCAGGAATTAAGAGAAGAGCGGGCAGTAACAATGTGATCAGAAATAAAAAGAGCTTTAAAATTGTTTGTAATCTCAAAGCCCTTTTATGAGCGATCAAGTTCCGCTTAATAATTTTCAGGAAGTGGCAAATACGAGTGTTTTCTTTTTCTTATCAAAGAAAATTTTCTTGCACAAATAAAGAAGTGTTAGTGTTATCATAGTTCGGGTTTTAGAATTTTTTGGGTTGTATTCGGATCCTGGTTCAGCACACGGCATAGTGCATCATACAATTGAGGCATATTGATCTTAAGATCTGCCGGGTTCTCAAAAAAAGCTTCTACACTCACCGCCCAGAATTCATGAATATTTGTCAACGCATAATTGCGTAAATAACTTTGTCTTTTTGTAATTACATCCGCTAGTATCGGACCGGTTGTTGTCGAAAATTTTTCATAATTGGCCCTGAAATTTTTATCGACGCCATATTTCGCAAAATAATTATTAAATAAAAGTGCATGGCTCATTTCATGTACCGCAACATTTATATTATCAGTGTTGTCAGAATAACCAAACAGGAAATGTTTCCATGAAAGATAAATGCCTTCCGGCGCTACATGACCGATATATAACTCTTCATCATTGTCCATCCTGTATGCATCGGCCAGTATATAAATATTTTTGAAATGTTGCATCAGGTAACTTTTCAAACCAAAGGTCACTTGTACTGCTGAAGCCGCTGTTAAAACAGGGATCTCTTCTTTTGGCTCAAGACCTATATAATGAAATTGCTTATGACCAAGATAATAATGAACCCTGTTTACAAATCTATGTTTAAGCTCAGGAGACAGTTCATTGAAGTATTGAATACGGCTGCTTATTATATAAGAATACTTGTTGAAAATTTCGTCGCTGACCAGTTCTTCTGCAGGAAGTTGCACTGGAACTTCCTGCTTTTGCGGGGCAAAAAAATGATTCAATTTTCTTAAAAATGTCAGCATATTTCAGGGTTCGGAAGTTTAAAAATATATAATCGCTTTTCAAATTGCAAGCTTTACGATGTTTTTGGGTACAATTACGAATGAATTAAAAACGATAGAATGATTAGGAAAATTACGTGAGCCTAAAAATAATTTATATAAAGGCCGGGAACTCATTTGGTCGCAAAGGGTCTTGGTTCAGTGTGTCGCATAAAATGCTATACAATTGAGGCAGATTATCTTTTAAGCCCTGGGAGTTTTCAAAGAAATATTCAACACTAACAGCCCAAAATTCCTGGAAATTGGTAAAAGCATATCCTCTTAAGTAACTCTTTCTTTGAACGATAACCCGCGTCATAATGGGGCCAAATACAGCAGGAAGTTTATCAAAATCTTTTCTAAAATCCCAATCAATACCAGATTCTTTAATAAAATTCTCATGATGTAACGCATGCGCCATTTCATGCAAAGCAACATTCACACCATCGCTATAATCGGCAAAGCCCTGCACAAAATGTTTCCATGATATATATATGCCGGTTGGAGATACATGGCCGATATATAATTCTTTCCCTTCCAGGGGCTGGTAAGCATCAGACAAAATATATACTTCCTTAAAAAAAGGAAGCAGGTAATTCTTTAATCCAAAAGATATCTGGATAGATGCCGCACTTATCAATATCATTACCTCCTCTTGCTCATCCAATCCATGAAAATGAAATGATTTTGACTTCTTGAAATTGTAAACCCTTTTTAAAAACTTTTGTTTATTCGATTCATTGAGTTGATTGAAATAAGGCAGCACCCGGGAAATGATGACAGAATATTTATTCGCAATTTCAGAGGAGATCGGTTCTTCAGAAAATATTTCCTGAAAGGGATCAGCACCTGCCTTACCGAATAGGTTTCTGAAAAATCTTTGAAAGGAGTTAGCCATAAGCCGCCTTCCAAATTTAACGACAGCAACTATTAATTAAGAATTTACTTTTTGATCTCTACTTTTTTCATCTCGTTCCTTCCATAAAAAACTGGGAAATACATCAATTCAGCCTTTGCTGGATTTAAATGATAGTTGCCCGCATATCTTGGTTCGAGTTCTATTTCAAAATAATAATTGCCTTTATTCATTTTCTCAACGAACATAACGAGCTTGTTTTTGTAAAATTCTTTGTGGATCTGCCAGTCGTTCTGTTTCTTTTCAGCATATGTACAGCCTGCAGGTATTGGAATTTCTATTTGCACATATTCAGCATCTTTCAAGGCTTCCATTTTTATTTTCATGGTAATCTTCTCTCCCGCTTTTAGATAGACTTCTTTCTTACCATTTTTTTCAAACGAGGTTGTGATCAAAAATTTATCGGTCACGGGTTCAGGGTCAGTATTAAAAATTTTTTGCCAGGCAGTAAAATACATAATACCTCCACCAGATTTTGATATTGAAATTGGTTTATTATCATTTACTATTGATTGAGAATAGGGAAACTTATCAGTCGAAACGCCATTGATACTTAATTTTCCAGTAGTATTAAAATCATTCCTGCTTTTAAGGATTGTTGGCAAAATAGTTTCTAAAGTAACTGCTGATTCCACTGTATTACGCCACCTTCCGCTTGAACGCCTTTCAAGAAAGAATTGAATAATATTATTCAGCAACCCCTTATAAGTTTCTTCCTTTTCTAATACCTGGAAGGCAATGGCTGTTGTCGCCATATTATTATTTTCCCAATAATATGAATCGCTGCCCCAATGCAAACCACCAAGCATTGTTTCGACCTTCTTATTCATTACAATTTTCAACTCCTTTTCATGATCAAGCTTTTGTTGCTGTTTGATCTTTATTATTTGCCATTGTTGATGCGTAGAAATTGAATCAAAAGGAATTTTATCCAAATACTGTTTGTATTCCATATAATGCCCGGCTTCACTCATTGTGAATAAGGCATTGAGCAATGCATCTCTTTTAAATGATGATAAGTTATTCTGCAAATACAAAAGACCATTACGGATATTTGATTCAATAAGCGGATCTTTTCTCAATGGCAATAAAGTGCGGATAACATAATTTGTAATTGCAAAATTAGAGTTGTCTCCTTGCCACCAGCTCCAACTGCCATCAAACAACTGGCCTTTTTGCAATTTCCCCAGCAACTTCTGCATTTCTTTTTCTCCATTGAACGGCTGATTTAAATTTTGCCTTATCATTTTCTCCGCAATTAAATCTTTCAACTTTGACGCTGATTGCTCCATGCAATAAAAAGGGTACTCTTTCAAATAGTTGATCTCATCAAGCAATACATCAAGTGTGTTATTTTGTGCATATAATTTTATACTGCCTGCATTTTTATCTGGCAAAAATGAAACCGATGTGTCATTCGTAAATACCCAGAAATTACCAATCGCTTCTTCAATACCCTTTCTGAAAACAGGGATCTTCTTTTGTTCGCCATCACTAAAGCCAGATGCTGTATTGATAGTGTATTGCGCTACGATCGTATCTGTTGTTGCAGCCCTTATATTTAATTCATCAATAAACGAATTATTAGTGGCAATTTCTTTCTCCTCCTGCTTTATTCTATTTCCATTAATAGTAAAATTTGTTTTAACAGCAGCAGCCGATGTTGTATAATTAATTCCTTTTCCGATCGCTATTGCTGAATCGCCTTCAATTAAAAACTGCGGAGTAGCTAATTGAGCAAGCAATGGTTTAAATGCTTTTGTAACAAGGCTTGATTTTGTCATTCTTCGTTTCTTATCCATTCCAACTACATAGGTCTGCCAGCTTGTAATATTATCAGGATACGTAACCGCAAATTTTACTTCACCATTTTTATCAGTAAATAGATTCGGCTTCCAAAATGCATAATCCCTGAATTGGTCTCTTAATGTTTTTGGATTAAAATCATTTGTATTAATAATAATAACTCCATTCGCTGCCCTTTCACCATATAGGCTTACGGCAGTGCTCCCTTTTAAAATATTTATTAATAGACCACTTGTATCCAAATTTGCCGGTAATTCATCCATCGGTATGCCGTTAACTATAAATAATGGCTTATTATCTCCAGTAATTGAACTTATACCACGAATTCCTATCATTTCTGAATTTAGCATTTCAGATGATGTGACGCTTACACCTGATGCCTTTCCAGCAAGAGCAGATACGATTTCGTCTCCTTTTATTGATACAATACTATATCCCAGTGATCGTTGTTTTCTTTGTACTCCATAAGCCGTGACGACTACTTCACTCATAGATGCACTCGATGTTCGCAGTGAGATATCCAGGTTGTTACTTGTTCCAAGCCTTATTTCATAGCTCTCATATCCAACACTAGCAATAATGATTGTTGCATTTTCAGGAATGCCTCGCAAAACAAATTGACCCTGGGCATCAGAAGTAATTCCAACTTTTGTCCCTTTTATCATCACTGATGCAAATGGTATCGGGCTTCCACCTTTTGCATCCACTATTCTTCCACTAATAGTTTTTGTTCCGCCAGCATAGCTGGTGCTTATCTCTTCATAAATTACGGAATCCTGTTTTCCCCTCCTATCAAAAAAGCTTAATGATCTTTCCACTTTTTCCTTCCATTTATTTTCCTGTTTTATTTGCAGCAATTTTATAAACTCATTTGTTCTGCTGAATACAGTATCAGAGAATCTAATGCAATAAGTTCCTACTGTTGTAATTTCAATATCTGTAGCTTCAACTATATTAAAATTTTGTGTCACCAATAAAACTGTGTATTTGCCCGGATAAACTCCTAGCAATTGAGTCACTCTCCCTCCTAAAACACGATAACCGCCACTTGTGTCATTTGTATGAAGGATGGTGAAAACAATTGAAGAATCTTTGAACGGATCAATAAGTATTTTACTCAAACCTGTTACATTATAATTGTATCCGATAAACTCCAGGTAAGGTGGCATTGTTTTCGTTTGGTAAACGATCTTAGGCGGTGACGTCAATGTATCTCCAAGTCTCCATTTCGCTTTTATAACCTCCGGCAAATAAACTTTCTTTTGCCATTCCGGGAAAAGAGCCAATTTTTCCAACCGCACAACTCCGGGTGAAACACGATAACGATAACCGGACTCAAATAGAAAGGGAAAATCAAAATCACCCGGTTTATAAAATTGTAAATATTCAGATGTTCTGAATGGCCCCACAACATGCAATTTGTTACCATTTAAAAAAACAACTTTATCCCCCTGCCATACATAACCATAATTATTTCTATAATTATTTTCAACACGAAGCATTTTCTCTTCAAGTAATGATCTTTCCTGCCATGATAATTCAGTTGTAGTCTTAGTTATTTTTGATCTTACCGGTAAACTGTCAAGATCAAATGCAATATCATGCTTATAAAAAGGCTGCATATAAAAACTATCTATCTCGATATATTTATCACGCAACCTGATTCCGAACTGTGCATAACCGGGATATACGTCAAATGAATAAGGAGGCTGATCTGTTGCTCCATTATAATAAACCGGTTGTCGATTTATATACAGCAAATAGATCTCTTGCGGCACTCCATTTTTTACAACATGAATAGCAACCTGCGGTAATGGATCTTCAATTCTTGTCCGCACTAAATGATGATATTTTTCAGGGAAAAGAAAATTATAATACGGCATGGTGTCTAAAGAAAATTTATTGCGCCATGCCTGGTGTTCACCCAATAAAAATCTTCTATAATAACTCGCTTCCTCGGCTTCATATCCATCGTATTTCACGTTCAGCTTGCCTCTGAATTTTTCAATGTAGGGTGGTTCCGGCACATTTATCTTGCTTGCAAACTGTGCATTATAACTTACAGCAGTCAAATTCACATTATTTGCAGGCCGTCCCATGTAGTCTTTCATTGATACGGTGATCGTATCTGCTTGACCGGGATAAACAGTGGCAGCCCCCTTTATATCTGTGCTCATCAGTTTAGAAAGAAGTACTATATTTTCTTCAAAATATTTTTCTTCTCCTGCCCAATAGTATTGCCATTTTAATTTGTAAGTCCTTCCTGTTGCAATTTTCCCGGTCCATTTTACCCATTCACTCGAATCGCTTGCGGATTCTATTATTTTGTTGCCGTTAAAAATGGTATAGAACACCGGGATATTTTTTGGATTATATAATCTGAATCCAACTGTATCCTTTATTTGCATCCTGCTGAAAGAAACACGATAGCCAGATTCCGGCTCGTATGATCTTTCTAAAACTTTCTTAGCCTTTTCATTTTGCAGAAAGAAATTGTATTTACCTACATGCGGGTCGATCTTTGCTGAATAAGGGAACTCAACCATAACAGGTTTATCAATAACATCATTCATTATCCATCCTTGCTTTTTTACTTGTTTGCCTTTTTCGTAATAGATCGCAGAAATAGACCCACCGATCTCATTCACCACAATATTATTTTGCGCATCATTAAATTGAACTGCAAGTTCCTTTTCCTGTATCTCGTTATTACTATTGCGAAAAATTGCCACAGCCCTTAATTGAAGATCAGCTGCAGGAAAATTATTAGTGGGGATCGTAAACTTTGTTTCTTCATCTATCAATAGATTCTTCTCCTGTTGCCATAAAGTATCAGGCACAAATACCCTGTCATTATAAAATTTTTCAACATCGGTATTGAAAAGCAAAAGTTTTACCCGTCCATCCATTAGCGGCAAACCATTCGCATCTTTTGCAGAAGTTAAAAAAACAATCGAGTCATTTTTATAATACAGTTCTTCCTGCGAACGGATATTGTAAGTCGCTACTTCATCCAATAAATAATCTTCAATATAAAAACCGCTGCCTAATAAGGCTTGATCCTTCTTCGATTCAAAACTTAAATTAATTCTTGTATCGAGTGGCAGGGAATCGCCGATCATAAATTCATACACATAAGATGCATTGCTTACTGGTTTTAATTTTGCCAGCTCTTTAAAAACTAGTTTGCCATTTTTTACATAATTCAAATTAACTGTTACATTCTTTTTATACTGTTTCCCCTTTTTATTAAGGATATATGCTTTTAATTTTACCGTATCTGTTGGCAAATATTTTGGCTTATTGAATATCACATATCCCTTTCCTGCTGCACGGGATCTATTTTTATATCGCTTAGGAAACCAATAGCGAGGCGGTTTTTTTATCATAATTGCTATACGATTGGGCAACCACGTAATTACATACCCAACCTTAGTGCTTTTAAACCTCCTCCATCTTTGCTTGAATACTGATTGGTAATTTCTATCCTGCGAAGTCAGTTGAAAAAAAGAAGTATCCCCAGGCAACGCAACTTTAATGATCGCATCCTCCGGTTTTTTTTGAACAACATTATACGTTTTACTGCTTGCATTATATTTCGCGGATTCTTTATTAACCCAAACAAATGCGTTGGAAAAATTTTTCCCGCCCTCATCCAAAATATTTAATTGCACACGATGCTGGTTATTGATCGTATACACTTTTGTTTTTGTTTGGCAATAAAGGTCAGCAAGCAGTTCATTGTCTACAACGCTTAAGAATAAATAATTGCCTGCAGGCAATTTGTCATACACTATTGAGTCGCTTTTGAAATTTGTAAAAGGAATTTGCTCAAGAAAATGATCCACTGCTTTCATACCTGCCGTCAAATATTTTTCAGCAGTATCTGCCGGCACCCGGTAAACAAACGTCACCCATCCTTTTTTCCTGATGTCATGCAGGCTTTGTTGGGCTGTTCCTTTCGCGGCAATAAAAATAAATCCAAGCAGGATAAGTAGTCCTTTCTTCATAAGCCGTGGTTTATAATTTGAGATGCGGCTCAGCGCTTGATTACATAAAATAAACTGCTTTTCATCCTCAAAATCCGGTTGCTTATCTTTGCGGCCGTTGAATTTTTTGGGGCCCGGCCGAAGTGCTACCATGGAACTTCTGTTGCGACGCTCCGTTCGAGGTTCTGTTCGCTTATTAAACACAAGCGTCGCAGTTTACCCAGAGCGAAGCGAAGGGTCGCACTCTTCAACGTTCGGATTTCTATTCAACAATTAATCATTAAGTAATCAGACGATGTTCAGAACACATACATGTGGCGAATTAAGAATTAATAATGTAACTGCAGAAACAACGCTGGCCGGTTGGGTGCAAACAATAAGAAAATTTGGCGCCATCACTTTTGTTGATCTCCGTGACCGTTATGGTATCACTCAATTATTATTTGGCGAAGAGCTGAATCAGCAGCTGGATGAAAATCCGCTGGGCCGTGAATTTGTTTTGCAGGCAACAGGGACCGTTCATGAAAGGAGCAACAAAAATTCTAATATATCAACAGGCGATATTGAAATTATTGTAAAGTCATTTAAAATATTAAATAAGTCAGCAGTACCACCATTCACAATACAGGATGACACTGATGGCGGTGATGATATCCGGATGAAATATCGCTTTCTCGATCTGCGAAGAAATGCGGTAAAGAAAAACCTTGAGCTACGTTATGCCGTGAACCGTGCAACAAGAAATTATTTACATCAGCAAGGTTTCATGGATATCGAAACGCCTTTCCTTATAAAATCAACTCCTGAAGGCGCAAGAGATTTTGTTGTTCCCTCAAGAATGAATGGTGGACAGTTTTATGCATTGCCGCAATCACCACAAACATTCAAGCAACTTTTAATGGTAAGCGGTTACGATCGTTATTATCAAATTGTAAAATGTTTTCGCGATGAAGATCTTCGTGCAGACCGGCAGCCAGAATTCACACAGATCGATTGTGAAATGGCTTTTGTTGACCAGGAAGATATCCTGAATATGTTTGAAGGGATGGTAAAATTCATTTTCAAAGAAGTGAAAGGAATTGATTATTCAGAAAAATTAGAACGAATGACATGGGAAGATGCCATGTGGAACTATGGTAATGACAAACCAGACATTCGTTTTGAAATGAAATTGCTCAACCTGAAAAAACCATCTTCTGTTTATACAAATAAAAAAGATTCATCAGAATTGATCGCAGGCGCAGGCTTTGGTGTTTTTGATAATGCAGAAACGGTAGTTGCTATTGCTGTTCCCGGTTGTAGTGAATACAGTCGTAAGCAAACTGATGAATTAACAGAATGGGTAAAGCGACCGCAGATCGGCATGGGTGGACTTGGATTTATAAAATGTAATAAAAACGGAACATTTAAAAGTAGCATGGACAAATTTTTCAATGAAGAAAAATTGAAAGCAATTGCTACTGGCTGCAACGCATCTGCTGGTGATCTTGTTTTAATATTAGCCGGCCCAGAAGAGAGAACAAGAAAAGCGATCAGTGAATTGCGGCTTGAAATGGCAGAGAGACTTGGCTTTAGAAAAAAAGATGAATTCAAACTCGTTTGGGTTCTGGATTTTCCATTGTTCGAATATGATGCAGAGGCTAATCGTTGGGTGGCACGTCATCATCCGTTTACATCACCCAAGCCATCCGATATTGCTACAATGATCAATAATATTCCAGTAATTGAAAATGCGGCTGAATACTTAAAACATCCTTATGCCAACATCAAAGCAAATGCATATGATATGGTATTAAATGGAAATGAGGTCGGCGGCGGTTCGATAAGAATATTTCAACGAGAGCTGCAGGAAAAGATGTTCGCTGCTTTAGGAATGACCAAAGAAGAATCATTGCATAAATTTAATTTTCTGCTGGGCGCATTTGAATATGGCGCTCCCCCACATGGAGGTATAGCCTTCGGCTTCGATAGGCTCTGCGCTATCATTGGCGGCAGCGAAGGTATTCGTGACTTTATCGCCTTTCCAAAAAATAATGCCGGTCGTGATGTTATGTTGGATGCACCATCAACTATTGATGAAAAGCAATTAGTGGAGTTACAAATAAAATCAACTGCAAAACAGCAATGACCCGGTTTTGGCTGATAATGCTACGGATCATTTGTATCATACAAACGTTGATAGCAATCGTTCAATGCTTTACTTCTTTGTTCGGCTTACTAACAGGAGGTGGTTTCATGTTACTCTTACAGGCCATTGCGTTTGGCTTTATCGCAACCTTACCGATTTTGACATTCACTATATACAATAAAAATTATCCGGACAGGCGCATTGAAGGAAGTCAGAAAAATTATTTCAATCGCATTTTTCTTATAAATTTTTTGTTGATCGCTTTTTTGTTTGGATTTGTCTTTAGGGATTATCGGGATGCAATTCTTCAATCAAAAACATTTGGTTTAGGATCTGGAGCCTACCTGGTCTTTTTCATCCCTTTCATTATATCATGCTGCCTACTTATTTTTCATTTCAGTATTTTATATGGTCTTTATTGGCTACGCCGGGAAATAAATAATAATACCAGTAGCAAGCAATTTGACTTTGAGGATGAGAATGTTTAGTTTAGAATCTCAATTCCTTTTGCCACATGATTCCATTAAAATGGAGGTTTTATAGAGCTTTAAACTACCTGCTATTTTGTTGTGGGATCATTTTATCGCTATACTTTTTAGGTCTTATTATAAACGCGACAGATCTTGAATTTCTAAACCTTTCTATTCTATTCAGCCTTCTTTTTTTATTTATGACCTCTCATGGTTTGATTAACATTATTATCATGTCAAAAACTTTTCCAGATAAAATACTTAGTCAAAATAAAAACAGATGGTATATTTTTTCGCTGATCTTAAATTTGATTTCCCTGGCGGGTTTAATTATTATTTTTTTTGCATCGATCAATGAAATGAACAAAGATTATTTCACCGGTCTTCTGATCATGTTCACAACGGTTTCAATCCTTATGTTCTCTTCCATGTTTGTTCTTCTTTGTCAATTTAGTCTGAGAAAATATCTCAGACAGAAAAATGCCGGATTAATGAATTCATTAATTGATTCTATTGGGAACAAGACCGAAAATTCCGAATAATATTTCTGTTAAAAACTTGCAAGGATCAAATACTTGATCTCAAGTAAGGTACCTTTATAAAAAATCTCTACATGCGTAATTTTTTTTTATTAATAATCATAATAACAGTTATTTCATCCTGCAAAAAAAATGATGACACAGAACAGGATACGTCTGTAACAATGCTGAATGTATCTTATGGAACCAATGCTCAGCAAAAGATGGATGTTTATCTGCCGGCTAACAGGAATACTACAAATACCAAAG
Source organism: Chitinophagaceae bacterium (assembly GCA_036005825.1). Classification (GTDB taxonomy): domain Bacteria; phylum Bacteroidota; class Bacteroidia; order Chitinophagales; family Chitinophagaceae; genus VBAS01. Next base: position 14,109 of record DASYQG010000024.1, read on the forward strand.
TAATAATTATGATCCATGGCGGCGGATGGAATACCGGGGATAAAGCTGATTTTAATGAATATGTTGACAGCCTGAAAAAAAGAGAACCGTCTTATGCAATTTTCAATATCAATTATCGGCTTGCAAATACACCGGATATCTTTCCTGCGCAAGAGCTGGATGTAAAAGCTGCGGTTGAATTTATTTATAATAAAAGAAGCGAATATCTTATTTCAGATAAGTTCGCATTAATTGGCGCCAGCGCAGGTGCACATCTTGCATTGCTACAAGGTTATAAATATTCTACTCCTGTAAAACCAAAAGCTATCATTGATTTTTTTGGACCTGCTGACCTGGTCGCTTTGTACAATAATCCTCCAAATCCGCTTGTGCAACCTCAATTGCTCGCTGTTATAGGAGGCACACCGACCACAAACAACACACTCTATACACAATCAAGTCCGATAAATTTTGTTTCAGCACAATCACCGCCAACAATGATCCTTCATGGCGGTATTGATATTGTCGTGTCTCCATCGCAATCTGTTGCACTGGATACAAAATTGTTTATTTCAGCAGTCACACATCAGTATATTTTTTATCCTACGGAGGGACATGGATGGGTGGGCGCAAATCTTACCGATTCATTTAATAAGATACAGGCTTTTCTTGCAGCGAATGTGAACTGATAAAAAGATCTGTAATTTCTCTTTTACCGTTATAAAAAAAGGCGTCCCGATTTCCCCGGACGCCTTTTGATCTTTGAGCGAAGGTTATTGCTTGATCAACTTTATCGACTCTTGTTTATTCCCCTGTATCACCCGTGCTATATAAATTCCGGTTTTTAGCTTTTCACCAAATCGTATTATTTCATTTGCAGTTGCGTTCAATGTTTGGATCTTTCTGCCAGCAGCATCATACAACTGTATTATGATCTTCTCATTCAAGTTACTATTAATAGTAAGATTAAATTGATGTTCTGTTGGATTTGGATATGCTTTCACAACAAACACATCCTCTTTTACAGTTGTTTCCATCTGATTGCTCTTCGTTATTGTGTTTATACTGGTGCTGCTACTTGAACTTCCATTTCTTACATTGATATTTCCACCAGTTATAGTTTGTGCCTGCGTAGCATTGCTTGACCAACTACTTGAGAACAACAATTCATTTGTTGTAGCACCCAATAATGTCACACTGATCTTATCGCTTATACCGCCATTTGCTGTTATATGATCCCACGCATCCAGTGTAAGATTATGATTGCCGAGAAGATCAATATTATTCAAAGGATCTGTCACATCTTTCAAATTAGCTTTTGTATTAATGATTGCTTTTCTGAAAACTGCAGGGTTTGTCGCACTTGCAGGTTGACCATTGCTTCCTACTTCAAGCACTGCCATTGAATTGATCGCATTGCTCTTCACCTGATAAACTCTCCACTGCCATAGCCCATTATATAATTGCCATTTGCGGAACACTATGTTTATATTACCCTGTAAACTCTTACCACTCTTATTCCACTTCATGGTGAATCCAAAATTCATTTTTGAATTCGCAGTGCCCGCATAAGTACCTGCCGAATTAGTAAGTACCAGGTTACCACCGCCTGTAACGAAATCCTGTCCTGGTAATGCAAGAGTAACCGGAGTTGGACCTGCATCTGCACCGGTGTAATGATCACTTGCACCAACCCATACTTGGAAGATCTTACCGCCGCTACCCGCCTCATTACTATTCAACGTATAGTTTTGAGTAGTTGCAGATAAACCATTTGTAAGAACTCCCGGATTAACTAATCCAACAGGAAGGTTGGCAGAACCTAGTACGGTACTAGCTGGCCCACCATCTCTGAATGTAGCTTTTGCTTTACGTATATCACCTCTCTTGTCGCTGCCATCATCAATGTCATTTAAAGAAGCAGCTAATGTTACCGAACCAGACATTGTTGTTGAAGATGATGTAGTGAAATACTGCGAACCATTATATTCAACAATTACATCTTCCTGTTTCACTTCGCAATTATCCTGATCATTGCTTCCGCTGAAATAACCATCTCCCGCAAAAATTGTCTTAACTGAATACAGTCCCGGTGCTTGCTCAACTTTAAATGTATCCACTGCAACGCCATTTGCATTTGTAGTAGCAGTTTTTGAACGTAGCACTGTAGTACCACTTAACATTTGGAATGTAATGGTACGCCCACTTATGTTATTTGGCGTAGCCAATCCTTCATTGTCAGTCAGCTTTGCTTGCAAGTTGATAATATCGGAGTATTGAACCCAAATCTTACTATCGATCATATCGCCAGTATAAGTAACTGCCGTATTTCTCTTTCTAACAGTAATAGTTTGAGTGCAACCATCTGAATTATCAGAAGGATCGGTTGCTGACCAGGCTACAGTGGTTTGGCCCAATGGATATTGTTGGCTTGTTATAACAACATTATCACTTCGTGTACCTGCAATTGCAATATTCGCATTGGCAGCACAATTATCAGTAGCGGTAGCTGTACCAATCGCAATTGTTGCATACAATAGTCCAAAATCAAACGGAACATTCAATTTGCTTGCAGGGCATGTGATCATTGGTTTAGTAATATCCTGTACAGTTATTGTTTGGTTGCATGTACTTGTGTTAGTAGCAACATCCATTGCCTTCCACGTACGGGTGATCGTGTAGTTATAGTAACCAGCATGTGAAGGATTTGGATCTTGCCCACTTACATCTGAATAAGTGATCACTGGATTCCCACCGCAATTATCTGTCGCTGTTGCGCTGCCAGTATTCGCAGGCAATATTGAAGCATCACAGCTGATTACTTTCGCCGAAGGACAAGTGATCACTGGAATTGTTATGTCTTTAGCTGTTAATACAACTGTGCAGCTTTCTGTGTTGCCATTACCATCACTTGCCGTGATCACAAGATTATACGTTTGATTATGTGATGAAGCAAATGATGCACCAGCAACCGGGTTTTGTGTGAACGTAACTATTCCGCAATTGTCATTGCCTGTTAATCCAGCAATCAAATTCGGAACGATCAACTGGCAAGTTCCATTCAGATT
>DASYQG010000025.1:0-14461 GCA_036005825.1 Chitinophagaceae bacterium
GATTTTGCATACCGCGTAAAAATAAGCTGGTGGGTGTTTGTACTCGCAGGGATTACCGCATTACTGATTGCTTTGATAACTATTAGTTTCCAGGCGATAAAAGCAGCGATTGCTAATCCTATAAAGAGTTTGCGGACGGAATAATGCTGAATGGATTACTGCCGTACAAGGGTGCGACGCAAGGGACGATGAATAGAATTGAAAATGTTGATAACATAAAAAATAAAAATTAACCACCTAAAACTTATTTTATGTTTAAAAACTTTTATAAGATTGTTTTTCGCAGCATGTGGCGCCACAAAGGCTACACATTACTCAACATTTTTGGAATGGGCATCGGGCTGGCTGCTATGGTTTGGGGTTTTCAAACATATCGTTACTGTTTAAGCTTTGATAATTTTCATAAAGACAAGGATAATGTATACCGGGCTTTAACTTTTCAGGCCGGCGGAAATGGCGCAAGAGGAATTTTTCCAATGGCAGCTGTAAAACAGGCGCAGGGTGAATTTGCAGGCATCGCAGAAACGGTAAGATATGATGGTCGTGGTCTCAATGTAAAGTATGATAAGAACGAGCCCTTTGCTGAATCAGCACATTTTACTGATCCTGCATTTTTTGATCTGTTCAATTTTCCTGTAGTTGCCGGTTCAAATGATATAAAGGACAAGAGTTCTGTACTGATCACTGAAAAGATCGCAAAGAAATATTTTGGTAAACAAGACCCATTGGGCAAAACACTGATCTTTTATTCAGGTGAAGATTATGCGATGCCGCTTACTGTAACCGGCATCCTCAAAGATATTCCTGTGAACTCCAGTATGCAGTTTAGTTTTATCACCAATTTTGAAAATTGTTTAACGGGTGATGGAAAAAGGATCGCTCCCGATGACTGGACGTGGATGCTCGATGCAGCTTTCTTTAGAATTCCTAAAGTATCAGATGCTCCAGTAATTGCAAAGTCACTCAATAAATATGTACCCATACAGAATAAAGCAAGACCAGATTGGAAGGCATCTGGTTTTAAATTTATTTCAATTCGTGAAAATGCGCTGATAGGTGGTGAAATTCCATCAAACGGGTTGCACGGACGTCCCGATGATTCGGCAACTTATGGTCCTTTTATTCTTGCATTGTTGATCTTTCTTTCTGCCTGTCTTAATTTTTCCAATACCACCGTTTCTCATGCTAACAGGAGGCTGAAAGAAATTGGAATGAGAAAAGTAATGGGTAGTTCGCATCGGCTATTGGTCACTCAATTACTTTTAGAATGTTGTTTTATCGTATGCATTGCTGTTTTGCTTTCTGTTGTTTTAAATCGTTTCTGGCTTCCAACATTCAACCAGATGTTCAATGGCGTTAAAGTTGTTGCCGATTATTTTAATGATGCAAGTCTCTTAATTTTTATTGTTTGTGCTGTGTTGTTAACAACATTATTGGCTGGTGCATACCCTGCATTTTATATCAGTCGCTTTAATCCAACTTCCATTTTCAGGGGCAGCGTAAAATTTGGAGGCACAAATCTATTTTCAAGGATAATGCTCGGCTTACAATTATGCATCGCTATCATCACGGTTATCGCAGGAATTGGTTTTGCAAGAAATTCTGAATTTCAAAAGAATTATGATTATGGCTATAATATCAAGAATACAATTGGTGTGTCCATCAGAGATACGACTGCATTCCCCGCTTTCAAAAATGAAATTGCCGCGATACCACAGGTAACTGCATTTGCAGGTACAAGAAGTCATATTGGTTATGGATACCGTAATGTGACGATAGAAGCAGAAGGAAAAAAAGATGAATCCAATTACCTCGAGATAGGAAGGGATTATATAAAAACCATGAATCTCAAAATGGCCGAGGGAAGAGAGTTCGATGCACAAATGGAAAGCGATTATGTGAATTCAATTTTGATCACACAAAATTTAGCGGCTGATTATGGATGGAGGGATAAAGAAGCACTGGGCAAAAAAATATTTATTGACAGTGTAAATTATTCTGTGATCGGAATTCTAAAAGATTTTCAGCTTGATGAATTGTTTGATCCAAAGCAGCCTGTTGTTATGAAGCTCGGAAAAGAGAACAGGTACCAGTATCTTATCATGCAAGCTAAACTCTCTGACCTGGAACTTGTTTATGCAAAAACAAGGGATGCATGGAAAAAAATATTTCCAATGAAACCCTTCACTGGCTTTTATCAAAATGAAATTACAACGGAAGCTTATCAAACAACCAGCAGTATAGCAAAGATCTTCTTTTGGTTTGCGATTATTTCAATTTTATTGACTGCAACAGGATTGTTTGGATTGATCTCACTTACTATCGTTAAAAAAATGAAAGAGATAGCGCTGCGAAAAGTAGTCGGTGCAAGATCGGGTCATATACTTTTATTAGTTAACCGTGGATATTTCCTCGTATTTATTATAGGCGCTGCGGTAGGTTGTTATGGGGGGTATGCACTCACCAAACTTTTGCTTGACATGATTTTTGGCGTAAATGCTGGCATTGCTCCGTCTACATTGATCAATTCGGTACTTGTATTATTTATTATAGTCGCGATCACATCGGGTTTTAAAGTATGGCAGGCCATACGAACTAACCCGATAAAACTTTTAAGAACTGAATAAAAATTATCGTCATGAAAAAATTAATTGTTATTCTATTGTCAGCTGGAGTTTTCTCCGGTTCCGTTTTTGCACAAGAAATATCATCCAAAGAAAAAGCGAATGACCTCGCAAAAAATGTTTTTAGTAAAACCAAAGACAAGAAAAAAGAAAAAGACGGTGTAACGACCGAGGTACATGTCAAGATCGAATCAATACCTGTTATTAAGGATGATCTGAGCTATTATGAAGGGAATTACTGGTATCAAGACCTAAAATATAAAATGGAGATCAGGCTTGATGCAAATAAAAATTTGATGGCCACACTCAGCATACCAGGTGAACAAGATGTGCAATTAAAAAAAGTTTCGGTGAACCAGGCTTATTTCTCAGGAATACGAGTAAAGAAAAATGGTGAGGAAGAATTATGGGAGGGAGTTTTTATTGACAGGAATGATAATGGTAATTCTGAATTTGGTTTGGGAATAAAGCCGGCTGATCCTATTTCACTAACTGAAGGATTAAAGATCACGGGTATTTTCTTTAAAAAAGTTTCTCCTTAAGATCAGCTTATTGATAAACCATTAGAAATTGAAAATACTTAGCCATGTTTAAAAATTATCTGAAAATAGCCTGGAGAAATCTTGGTAAAAGCAAGTTGCATTCTTTTATAAATATTATTGGATTATCAATTGGAATGACCGTGGCGGTATTGATCGGCTTATGGATACATGACGAAATTTCTTTTGATAGGAATTTTAAAAACTATGATCGCATTGCAAAGGTCATTCAGAATGTGACAAATAATGGTGAGGTGCAAACATGGACGAGTGTTCCCTGGCCGCTGGCCGATGAGCTGCGAAAAAATTATGGCAGCGATTTTAAGCATATTGCAATGGGTTTCAATATCGGGGATCATTTACTTACAATCGAAGATAAAAAATTAAAAAAAACAGGTGGCTTTTTCGAGAAAGAGGCACCTGAATTATTTGGCATTGAAATAGTACGCGGTAATAATAAGCTTGATGATCCATCTTCATTGCTGCTATCTGAATCTGCAGCAAAAGCTTATTTTGGAGATGCTGATCCTATAAATAAACTGATGAAAATAGATAACCAGTTTAATGTAAAAGTGACGGGTGTATATAAGGATATTTCTCACAACTCAACTTTTGCCGATCTCTCTTTTATTTCAACATGGGATTTAGTTTATAACAATACTGATTGGATAAGAACAATGGAAGATCCCTGGAGGCCAAATGCATTTACTTTATTTGTACAGATCAATGATAATACAGATTTCGCTACCGTTTCCACAAAGATCAAAGATGCAAAGCTAAAAAAAGTGAATGAACAATTAGCTAAAAAGAAACCGCAACTATTTCTGCAGCCAATGAATAATTGGCATTTGCGTTCTGAATTTAAAAATGGTGTAAATGTTGGCGGGTCTATTCAATACGTGTGGATGTTTGGGATCATTGGTGCCTTTGTATTATTGCTTGCCTGTATCAACTTTATGAATCTTAGTACTGCGAGAAGCGAGAAGCGGGCAAAAGAAGTTGGTATTCGTAAAACGGTTGGCTCACTTCGTAAACAATTAGTCGTTCAGTTTTTTAGTGAATCGCTGCTGACAGTTATTCTTTCATTCTTGTTATCCTTACTCTTTGTCCGGTTGTTACTTCCTTTCTTTAATGAGGTTGCCGATAAACAAATGTCAATTTTGTGGTCAAACCCTTATTTCTGGATCGTAAGCGCCGCCTTTATTCTTTTCACTGCACTCGTTGCGGGTAGTTACCCGGCATTTTATTTGTCTTCATTTCGGCCAATAAAAGTTTTAAAGGGCACTTTTAAAGCAGGACGATTTGCAGCGCTTCCAAGAAAAGCATTGGTTATTGTTCAATTTACTGTTTCAGTTATATTGATCATAGGAACCATTATTGTTTACAAGCAAATTCAATTTGCAAAGAGCCGCCCTATTGGTTACACGCGACAAGGTTTAATAACACTGCCGTTGAATACGGAGTTACACAAGCATTTCAATGCGATGAGGGATGAATTGATACAGTCAGGTGCTATCGTTTCCATAGCTGAAGCAGGAAGTCCTACCACAAGTACATGGTCAAGTACCAGCGGTATAAGCTGGAAAGGAAAGGATCCGAATCAATCCGTTGATTTTTTAAATGTCGGCACTTCGTATGACTATGGTAAAACAGTTGGCTGGCAGATAAAGGAAGGCCGTGATTTCTCCAGAGACTTTGCAACGGATACGTCTGCGGTTATTTTAAATGAAGCTGCTGTCAATTTTATGGGTTTGAAAAATCCCATTGGTGAAACAATAACATGGTGGGATCAACAGCTTACTGTAGTAGGCGTTATCCATAATATGGTGATGAATTCTCCTTATGATGAACCAAAACCAACTGTGTTTGGATTATCTACAGATGAACAGAATATTACTATTGCTAAAATAAATCCAGCTTCTAATGTAAAGGATGCATTGGCAAAGATTGAAACGGTATATAAAAAGTTTGAAAAAGATCAGCCTTTCGAATACCATTTTGCCGACGAAGAGTATGCAAAAAAATTTCAGAGTGAAGAAAGGGTCGGGAAACTGGCCAGCTTCTTTGCAATGCTGGCGATCGTTATTTCATGCTTAGGGTTATTTGGGCTCTCTTCATTTGTGGCCGCACAAAGAACAAAAGAGATCGGAGTAAGAAAAGTATTAGGTGCTTCGGTGTTTGGGGTTTGGAATTTATTGTCGAAAGATTTTGTAAAACTTGTATTTATTTCTTTCGTGGTTGCTGTACCAGTTGCCTGGTACATGATGAATACATGGTTACAGAGTTACAATTACAGAATCACTATTAGTTGGAATATATTCCTGCTATCGGGATTAGGAGCAATAGCAATCGCTTTAATAACGGTTAGCTTTCAATCGATCAAGGCCGCGATTGCAAACCCCGTAAAATCTTTGAGAACAGAATAAAATCACAGCCATGTTTAAAAACTATTTTAAAACTGCGATCAGAAATTTACTTCGGTACAAAGGATTTGCGATCATCAATATTTCAAGCCTTACCATCGGAATTATCGGCTGTATGGTGATCGGGTTGTTTGTGTGGGATGAATGGCAGTACGATAAAAAGATTCCGGGCGGAGAAAATGTTTACCGTATTTATGAGCAACGTAAAAATAATGATGTAATAACCTATGACGCACCGGTACCCCCGGCTTACGCAAGTTTTCTCCAGAGAACATATCCTGAAGTTGATACCACAGTTCGCATCCTTATGTCGCTTGATAAATTTTTAATGGAGCTTGGTGAGAAAAGAAATTATGAGGACAAAGGTTGGTTTGTTGAGTCCTCATTCTTTGAAGTATTCCCATTAAAGCTTACTAAAGGAGATGCAAAAACTGCACTTATTGAACCAGGGACGATTGTAATCACGGATGAACTTGCAAAAAAGTATTTTAACAATGAGGATCCGATCAATAAAACTCTTTATATCGATAAGGACACATTTACAGTAAAAGGTGTGCTTGAAAAGCTACCGGAGCATTTTCACCTGAACTTTAGATACCTCATGTCCCTGCCATCTGCAGGTATTGACAGGGAAAGAATGGAAAGATGGACATGGCACCAATTTTATACCTATATAAAATTAAAACCGGGGACAAATGTGCAGCAATTGCAGGATAAGCTGCAGGCACATATGAAGAAAGAGATCTTTCCCACATTAACCCAGGCCGGATTTACATTTCTTCCTTTTTTTCAACCATTAAAAGATATTCATCTTCGATCAGCCGACTTTATTTACGATAATGCTATAAGAGGTAATCAAACTTATGTAAAAGCTTTAACCATTATTGCCTTATTTGTTTTAGTGATCGCCTGTTTCAATTTTATCAACCTTGCAACCGCAAGATCATTCAGAAGAGCGAAGGAAATAGGAGTTAGAAAAGTAATAGGCGCAGAAAGAAAACAATTAGTTATTCAATTTATTAGTGAGACTATTTTGCTTTCTGTTTTATCGATGCTCCTTGCCATTGTTGCCACTTTCCTTATCGTTCCATTGCTAAACCAGTTTACCGGCAAATCAATACAGTTTAATCCTTTTGCCAATCCTGTCCTTGGTTTGATAATATTTGCGGCAGGAATTGTAATTGGTATGATCGCCGGTATTTATCCGGCTTTAGTGCTATCAGGTTTTCAGCCGATAAAAGTTTTAAAGAATATGAAACTTATTGGCAGCGGAGGCGGTGCATGGTTAAGACAAGCTTTGGTTGTGATCCAGTTCTCACTTTCTGTTTTGCTGATCGTTTGCACAACTATCGTTTACAGGCAAACACAGTTTTTAAACAATACGGATACTGGATTTAATAAAGAACAGGTTGTTTACTTCCAGGTGAGGGGAAATTTGGAGAAAAATTTAGAGGCGTTCAAATCAGAATTAAAACGTTCTCCGGATATTGTTTCAATTACTTCAGGTTATGGCCTGCCCGGCGATCTGTATGCGGGTGATGGTGTTACAACCACTGGTGCTGACGGAGAAAAAGAACGTTCTGCCAATGTATTTATAGGTGATCATGACTATGTAAAAACATTGGGCTTACGAATTATTGCAGGAAGAGATTTTTCAAAAGATATGTCGACAGATGTGAAAGAGGCATTTATCATTAATGAAACGGCAGTAAAGGAATGGGGGTTTGGTACACCGGAAAAAGCGATCGGGCAACCAATAAGCTGGAATGAATGGTCGCCAATAGATACACTTAATCCGATAAAAAAAGGAAAAGTAATAGGAGTAGTCGAAGACTTTCACTACAAAAGCCTTCATGAAAAAGTTACGGCTTCAGTTATTCATATATATCCACAGGTTGTGTTTGCGGTTGCTGTTAAGTTAAAAACGACAGATATTAAAAACACAATTACTTATTTGAATAATGTTTGGAGCAAATTCGTTCCCGGCTATCCTTTAGATTATAAGTTCATGGATGAGACTTATGCAAAGATGTATAAAGCAGAAGGAAAATTAAGTGAGTTGCTTTGGATATTCACAGTTATGGCAATCATAGTCGGTTGTATGGGATTGTTTGGACTTGCTGCATTTAGTGCAGAACAAAGAACAAAAGAACTAGGTATAAGAAAAGTGTTAGGAGCAAATGCTTTTGATATTGTTGGCTTATTGTCTAAAAATTTCCTTGTGCTTGTCATTATTGCATCGGTGATCGCTTTTCCAATTGCATGGTTGGCCATGAATAGTTGGCTAAAGGATTTTCCGTACAGGGTAAATATCAGCTGGTGGGTGTTTGGTATTGCAATTTTTGCAGCGTTGGCGGTTGCATTGTTGACGGTGAGTTTCCAGGCAATCAAAGCTGTGATCGCTAATCCTGTAAAAAGTTTGAGAACAGAATAAAAAATTATAGCCATGATAAGAAATTTTTTGAAACTAGCGTGGCGGAATATCTGGAGAAATAAATCGTTTTCATTTCTCAATATTCTTGGCCTTACTGCAGGCACAGTTTGTTGCCTGTATATATTATTATATGTAAATGATCAGTCTGGATATGATCGCTATCATCATGAAGCTGAATCCATATACCGGGTTCGCACGATCGTAGAGCCTAAAGGTGAAACAGATGGAGTCGATATGGCTACATCATCGCCTCCGATCGCTATGACCATGAAACAAGATTTTCCTGAAGTAATGACCGCTACCCGTGTGCAATATTTTAGCGATCAGGGAGAATATTTATTAAACCTTCCGAATAGTGATAATTCATTCTATGAATCAAAAGGATATTTGGTTGATTCCTCTTTCTTCCAGGTTTTCGATTATAAATTTCTCGAAGGAAAACCTTTGCATTCGCTTGATGAACCCAATACAGTGGTTTTGTCTTCCGCTGTTGCAAAAAAACTTTTCGGCAATAGCAGTGCATTAAATGAGCAGATCATTATCACTGACAATAGCAGTTCAACTCCTTTTAAGGTCACCGGCGTATTTGATGAAACCTATGGTAAATCTCATCTCAAGCCACATTTCCTAATGACCATGAATAGTATTGGTATGGGACGATTTCTCAGAACGAACAATCAATGGGCGGGGCAAAATTTCGCTTACACCTATGTAAGATTAAATCCAAATGCAGATGCGATGGCATTACAGCAGAAGTTACCCGCATTCCTTGAAAAATATGGCGCCGAAAACATGAAAGAGCTGGGCATGAAAAAACATTTGGTACTTCAAAAGGTAATTGATATTAATCTTCACTCAAAAGGGATCACAAGCCAGATCGATAAAGTTTCTGATGCTAAGTTTTTAAATCTTTTGTTAACGATCGCATTTTTTATTCAATTGATCGCCTGTATCAACTTTATCAATCTTACTACTGCCAGGTCAATGCGAAGAGCAAGGGAGATCGGGATACGGAAAGTAGTGGGGGCTGTTAAATCATCTTTGATCATGCAATTCCTCGGAGAATCAATTTTCATTTCCTTTATTGCAATTTTATTGGCGATCCCTATTGTGTTGATATTGCTTCCATGGCTCAATACTTTAACCGGTAGTTCGCTTACACCAGGAATCCTATACAACTTCAATATCATTTCTATCATCATCGTACTTGGATTAATAACGGGATTGCTTTCTGGAATTTACCCTGCCTTGTATTTGTCAAAATTCAGACCCATAACAGTTTTAAAGGGTGTGTTCTCGATCAAGACCTCCACCATCAGTTTCAGAAAGATCCTCGTGGTTTTTCAATTCGCTATCGCTCTTGTTTTGATTGTAAGTGTTATTGTCATTTCCCGGCAGATCAATTATATGCAATCAAAAGACCTGGGCTTTAATAAAGAACAGAAATTAGTGATACCGTTGAAAGACCAACAAGCCCGGGGACAATTTGATGTATTTAGCAATGAATTATCAAAAGTACAAGATGTGCAGAGTACAGGTGGCTGTGCGTTTTATCCATCTAAAAATGTTTTAAGCGACTTTCCGGTTTACACCGCAGGTAAGGACATGAATTCTGCTGAATTGATGCGAATAAACCGTGTGAGCGGAAGTTATTTTCCTTCGATGGGAATCACGATCAAAGAAGGAAGGAACTTCACGGCGGCCGATACATTAACCCAAACTATCGTAAATGAGAAAGCATTAAAAGTTTTGAACATTGATAAGAAAAAGGCGATTGGAACAAGACTTTACTTTGACTATGGAGGCGGGATAAACGAATTTGAAATTGTAGGAGTTACCGCAGATTATAATTACGCTTCTTTGAAAAAGGAGATCGAACCATTGATGAGTTTTTATACCCGAAGTCCGAATTATATGATCGTTAATGCAAAATCATCCAATTTTAAAAACTTACTTTCTGAGCTTGGAACGATATGGAAAAAATTGGTGCCCACCTCGCCATTTCAATACACTTTTCTTGATGAGGACCTGCAAAAACAATATGAAGAAGAAAGGACTTTTGAAAAAATATCCAATTCATTTACTGTTTTGGCAATCCTCATCAGTTGCCTGGGCCTTTTCGGGCTGGCTATGTTCACTGCTCAACAAAGGATCAAAGAGATCGGAATAAGAAAAGTCCTGGGAGCATCGGTCACTGGAATAGTTTCCATGTTGTCAAAAGACTTTTTGAAACTTGTGTTTATTTCTATCCTTATTGCATCACCACTTAGTTGGTGGCTCATGAGCAAATGGTTACAGGATTTTGCTTATAAAATAAATATTGGTCCCTGGGTATTTTTATTAGCTGGAATGATCGCTTTATTAATTGCATTGCTTACAGTGAGCTTCCAGGCCATCAAAGCGGCGGTCGTAAATCCAGTGAGATCATTAAGAACAGAATAAAACTACTGACATGATAAAAAATTATTTAAAAATAGCTTATCGGAATCTTGTAAAATACAAGTTCATTTCTTTCATAAATATTTTTGGATTAACAGTAGGGTTAGCCTGTTGTATGCTGATCCTTACTTATATTTTGAATGAATTGAGCTATGATAAATACCAGCCAAACTCAGATAGGGTTTATCGTGTTACAAGAACCTTTTTAAACCCTGAGACGAAAGCGGTTTCACTTACGCTGAGCACTATTTCTCCTCCTTTTGCTCCATTGTTGAAAAATGATTTTGGAGAGATAGAAGATATCACCCGTACTATATCCAATGGAACTACCCCGATGAAGTATGAAGAAAAAATGTTTAATGAAAACAATGTGATGTTTGCTGATGATCATTTTTTCAATTTCTTTAAAGCAGATGTTGTAAAAGGTGATCCACAAAGAGCTTTAGCCGATCCATATACTGTAATGATGACCGAAGAGATAGCCAAAAAATATTTTGGTAACGATGAGCCTATGAATAAAATGATCCGTATTAATGTGGGCAGCTATTTTGATTTTAAAGTAACAGGTGTTTACAAAGCTTTTCCAACTAATACTCACTTTCACCCTGAGATCATGCTTTCGTTTAATACACTAAATGATTCATTGGTATATGGGGCACAGAATCTTCGGACCAACTGGGGCAATAATTCTTTTTTTACTTATATACGGTTACCAAATCATTACGATCCCAAAAAATTAGAAGCACAGTTTCCGGCTTTTGTTGACAAGCACATGCCTACTGGCCCAAAATACAAGCCTTCACAAGGAACAACAATTGGCCTTCAAAAATTAACTGATATACATCTTCGTTCTCATACTGATTATGAAGCAGAAGAAAATGGTGATATAAAAAGAGTTTATATTTTCTCTGCTATTGCTTTATTCATATTGTTGATCGCATGTATTAATTATATGAACCTTTCGACGTCAAGATCAACATTGAGGGCAAAAGAAATTGGTATCCGGAAAGTTGCAGGTGCTGAAAGAAAGGAAATCGTTTTCCAATTCCTGAGCGAATCAATTTTAGTTTCCTATATCTCGTTGGTATTCGCAATAGCTCTTACATGGTTAACCCTACCCTGGTTAAACAAAATTTCAGGACAGCACCTTACGATCGACATTTTATTAAAATGGCAGATCATTGTTCCTCTTTTGCTGATACCTTTTATTGTCGGGATCATATCCGGAATTTACCCCGCACTGTTCATGTCTTCATTTCAACCAATAAAAGTTTTAAAAGGTTTTTTGAAAGCAGGTGGTGGCATTTCTTTCAGAAAAGCTCTTGTCACATTGCAGTTTGCCATTTCTATTATTCTCATCATTGCAACCGGAATTGTTTTTTGGCAAATGAGATTTATGCAGAACAAAATACTGGGCTTTGATAAAGAACATATCGTAACGATCCCTTATGCCACTCAACTTAATGATAAGTATGAGGCATTCAGGAATGAATTGTTGACAAATTCAAACATAAAAAATGTTGGCCGTTCCTCACGTATCCCTACAGGAAGATTATTGGATGCCATGGGAGCAAGCATGGAGTCTGCTGATACGCTGGCTCCTGTGAATGCAAACATAAAATTTGTATCGGCAGATCATGATTTCATTTCAACTTACGGAATAAAAGTAATAGCCGGCAGAGGATTTTCAAGAGATTTTAGTTTAGACACATCTGCTTTTCTCATCAATGAAGCAGCTGCAAGAGTTCTCGGCTTTAAAAATAATGAAGATGCGATAGGCAAGAATTTTGGATATGGTAACCGCCGGGGAAAACTTATTGGCATTTTCAATGATTTTCATTTTGAATCACTGCATCAAAAAATAACGCCACTTGTTTTATTGGTACCAAGAGGAGCCGGTTCATATGGAAGAATATCAATTAAAATTTCGGGATCAAATATTCCGGCAGCTCTTGACCGTATTGAATCAACATGGAAAAATTTTCTTCCTGACACACCTTACCAATATACTTTCCTTGACGAAAATTTTGCGAAACTATATGCATCAGAACAACGTCAAAAAACGTTGCTGATCATTTTTGCATCCTTAGCCATTTTTATTGCTTGCTTGGGATTATTTGGTCTTTCCGCCTTTGCAATTATGCAAAGACTCAAGGAGATCGGCATAAGAAAAGTTTTAGGTGCCGATACGTCAACTATTGTTGCACTGCTTTCAAAAGATTTTTTAAAACTGGTTGCCTTTGCGGCAATTCCGGCCTTTGTTGTTTCCTGGTACTTTATGAATAAGTGGTTAGAAGATTTTGCTTACCGCATATCGATGCCATGGTGGATGTTTTTAACTGCAGGTATCCTGGCGGCAGTGATCGCATTGATCACTATAAGTTTCCAGGCAATAAAAGCTGCATTGACTAACCCTGTAAAGAGTTTAAGAACAGAATAAATCATTTAGTATGATAAGAAATTATTTTAAAACAGCATGGAGAAATCTTTGGAGACACAAATTGTATTCATTGATAAACATCAAAGGTCTTACTGTTGGATTAGCGGTTGGCATACTTATTCTCTTATGGGTGCAGGATGAATTTAGTTATGACGGATTTCATAAAAATGGGAAGAATATTTATAAAGTAGAGAATATGGTTGGTACTGGCGCCAGTCGTCAACTATGGACAGTGACTGCTGCACCCATCGGTGTCCTGGCTAAAAAAGAAATTCCCGGTGTAGAAGATGTGGTAAGAATAAGCAGTAACGGCTACTACCAGTTGTTTAAATTCAAAGACAAAGTGTTTAGTGAGCAGAATAATTTTTTTACTGATCCATCATTATTTTCTGTTTTCGACTTTAAATTAATTAAAGGGAACCCTTCCGATCCTTTTCCTGATGACAACTCTGTTGTGATCACTGAATCTATGGCCAAAAAATATTTTGGTAATGATGATGCTGTGGGTAAAGTTATAGTGGCGGATGACAAAGTAAATTTTAAAGTAACCGGAGTTGTAAATGATTTTCCAAAGAATTCAACTTTTAGGGCAGATATGTTATTCCCGATAAGTTTATTGGGAAGTAACCTGTATGCAAATAATAAGGAAGGAAAAAATCTTTTGAATGATTTTACACAGTTTAATTATAACACCTTTTTGCTTTTTAAGCCGGGCTTTTCACTAGCTGGTTTTGCAGAAAAGCTTAAGCAGATCCATTTAAAGATAAAACCTGACGATACAGACGCCGATTATCTTTTGTTGCCTCTCAGTAAGATGCATCTTTACCGGGCAGACGGGAGTGATGGCGGATATTCCACCGTTCGAATGTTTTTTATAATAGCGATATTGATCCTTGTTATTGCTTGTATCAATTATGTGAACTTATCTACTGCCCGTTCAATGTTGCGTGCAAAAGAAGTAAGTCTGCGAAAAATTGTTGGTGCAGGCAGGGCGCAGTTATTTTTTCAATTTATCATTGAAACAACATTACTTTTTCTTTTTGCAACTGTTTTGGGATTGGGTCTTGTATATGTATTACTGCCTTTATTTAATGAAATATCCGGAAAGGAGCTTATACTGAATTTGACCGACTACAGGATCTGGGAGATAATACTTTTCACTGTTTGTGGTACATTGATCATCTCAAGTATCTACCCGGCATTGTTGCTTTCGTCATTTGAACCACTCAAAGCATTGAAAGGAAAAATTTCTGCCAGGATAAACGATGCTACGTTTCGCAAGACATTAGTCGTTGTTCAATTTACATTTTCTGTTGTATTGATAGCCGGAACAATTATCATAAAAGAACAAATGTCTTTTATGCGTTCAAAACAATTGGGCTATGATAAAAGTTACGTATTGTCCTGCAGCATGAGAAAGATGGGTGCACATTACGATGCTGTTAAAAGTGAACTTTTAAAACAGCCCGGAATTGCCGGGGTTACTTCTGCAAGTGTAAACATAATACGGTATGGCGGCCATACTGGTAATAACTGGTGGGATGGAAAACAAGATGGAGAAA
>DASYQG010000026.1:0-11926 GCA_036005825.1 Chitinophagaceae bacterium
ATTTTTTTAATTAAATGCTTGCCATATGTCAGACTATAGTTTCTTTGGCGCGGTTTCCAAAAGTTTTGATAAAGCCGCTAAGTTTACCAATTGCGATGAAGGAGTTCTTGAACAAATAAAACAATGCAACGCTGTTTACCGGATGAATTTCCCGGTAAAGATCAATGATAAGATCGAAGTTATTAAAGCTTATCGTGTACAACACAGTCATCACAAAACACCTTGTAAAGGTGGTATTCGTTTTTCTACTTCTGTAAATCTTGATGAAGTAATGGCACTTGCAGCGTTGATGACGTTTAAGTGTGCTATTGTAAATGTTCCGTTTGGCGGCGCTAAAGGTGGTATCAGTATCGATCCTAAAAAGTATACTCCTTACCAACTGGAGAATATTACAAGGCGTTACACTGCTGAGTTGATCAAGAAAAATTTTATTGGCCCCGGTACCGATGTACCTGCTCCTGATTATGGTACAGGTGAAAGAGAAATGGCATGGATACTGGATACATACACTTCTATGCGCCCTGGTGAAATTGATGCTGCCGGCTGCGTTACTGGTAAACCGGTTACTCAAGGCGGCGTTCGGGGAAGAAGAGAAGCAACTGGCCTTGGCGTTTATTATGGGATACGTGAAGTATGTAAAATGCCTGATGTAATGGGAAAACTAGGTTTATCAACTGGTGTAGAAGGCAAGAGAGTTATAGTACAGGGATTAGGCAATGTTGGATACCATGCAGCAAAATTTTTCCGTGAAGGTGGCGCTAAATTAGTTTGCCTGGCGGAACATGATGGAGCTGTTTTTTGTGAAGATGGATTAAATGAGGAAGATGTATTTCAGTATAAAAAGAAAACAGGTTCAATAAAAAATTTCCCCGGATCAAAATTTATTCCCACAAGTGCCGAAGCATTGGAACTCGAATGTGATATTCTTATTCCTGCCGCACTGGAAAATGTGATCAATGGAGAAAATGCACCAAGAGTAAAAGCGAAAATTATTGGTGAAGGTGCCAATGGTCCACTAACTCCTGAGGCAGATGAAGTATTTGTTCAAAGAGGAATATTAGTTGTGCCTGACATGTACTTGAATGCTGGTGGTGTTACTGTAAGTTATTTTGAATGGCTAAAAAATCTTAGCCACGTACGTTACGGAAGAATGGAAAAACGTTTTACCGAAAATCTGAATGCACATATATTGGGGACCATAGAAGATCTTACAACAAAAAAAGTAAGCCAACGTGAAAGAGATTTTATCATGCATGGCCCTGAAGAAGCCGATCTTGTCTACAGTGGCTTGGAAGAAACAATGATCACCGCCACACATGAGATAATGAGTACCTGGAAAAGCAATCCTAAAATACCTGATATGCGTACCGCAGCTTACGTAGTTGCAATAAATAAGGTTGCAACAAGCTACTCTGAACTTGGTATTTTCCCATAAAACAAACCAATACTAACTGCTCATCCCCTTCAAAATTGAAGGGGATTTTTTTTGATTCGCTTTACCTGGTAACAACAATGATCGTTCTTTAAATGCGTAACTTGGCTTCCAAATTTCAGACAATGAAAAAGATCCTTTTGAGCGCTTTATGCTTTGTTTTTATTTCTGCTAATTCACAAACCGTTGAAGAGGTTATTCAAAAAAATGCCAAAGCCATGGGTGGCCTTGCAGGATTCAATGCAATTAAAACAATGAAATCAACCGGTGTTGTTTCAACACAAGGATTAGAACTGCCATTAACAGTTCAAATCATAAATGGGAAAGCTGTTCGCAGTGAGGTGAATGCAATGGGACAATCTGTAATAAATTCTTACAAGGATGGAAAAGGCTGGAAAGTAAATCCTATTGCAGGTATAACAACTGCTACAGATATGACCCCTGAAGAATTGATTGATTTCAAAGCCCAAACTATGATAGCAAGCCAGCTTATTGACTATAAAGCCCGCGGCCATAAAGTGGAATTACTTGGACAGGAAGATGTAGAAGGAATAAAAGCTTATAAAATAAAATTGACCAATAAAGACGATAATAAAATCACAACTTATTTCATCTCTGTTAATGATAACCTGGTGTTCAAAACTATTAATTCCAAGCAGATCCAGGGACAGGATATGGAGATCGAGACATTTTTAAGTGATTTCAAAGATTTTAAAGGCTTGAAATTTCCTATGATGAGGGATCAAAAAATCCAGGGAGAGACCTTCCAAAGTATTAAGATCAACACTATCGAATTGAATGTAACTATTGACGAAAAAATATTCGATAAACAATAAATGAGCTTATCTGAAACTCTTTCTCAAAATGGGAAAGGATTTTTCTTTCTATATTATTTCCAAACAGGGATTTGTTGAATTTCTTTTAACTCACCGCCAGTTTTTTCCCAGGCACGAGTCCAATGTCCATTTGTAATTATCAGAAATGTAGCCGGCATAGAAATATTATATCGCAATACCTGGTATAAAACTTTTTCATCAAGATTAACTTCACGAGCTTTGCATTCTATCAGCATCCATGGTTTATGTTCACGGTCATAAACAAGTATATCAAATCGTTTTTTCAGGTCGCCGAGTTGAATTTCTTTTTCTACAGCTATCAATTCCAAAGGATACTTCAACTCTTGCACAAGAAACTGAATAAAATTTTGTCGCACCCATTCTTCTTCGTTCAGTAACAGCCATTGTTTCCTGATGAAGTCAAAGATCATTTCTTTCCCATTCTCTTCTTTGAATCGAAACACAGGCTCAGGGTAATTCACTTTTATCATCGGTCAAAAGTATTGATTAAATTAGCAGGATGAAGACCAAAGAAGATATAATACAAAACTGGTTACCAAGATACACCGGCCAAAAACTTGAGAAGTTTGGAAGTTACATACTGCTTACAAATTTCAGCAACTATGTTGAAAAATTTGCAAAATGGAATAAAGTAAGAGTGGTCGGGAAAGGCAAACCCATGCAATGCGCCACCAAGGATGATATTACAATTATCAATTTCGGAATGGGAAGCCCCACTGCAGCTACAGTAATGGATCTGCTGGCAGCCATTCATCCTAAAGCAGTTTTATTTCTCGGCAAATGCGGCGGATTGAAAAAAAGAAATAAGCTTGGCGATCTTATATTACCGATCGCTGCTATTCGCGGCGAAGGAACAAGTAATGATTATTTTCCGGCAGAAGTACCAGCATTACCGGCATTCGCACTGCAAAAAGCAGTTTCCACAACAATCAATGAATATGAAATAGATTATTGGACCGGCACTGTATATACTACCAACCGAAGAGTATGGGAACATGATGAAAAATTCAAGAAATATTTATTAGATGTCAGGGCTTATGCAATTGATATGGAAACGGCCACAATTTTCACAGTTGGATTTTACAATCACATACCGACAGGTGCATTATTACTTGTGAGTGACCAGCCAATGGTACCGGAAGGAGTGAAAACAGAAGCAAGTGATAAAAAAATAACTTCTAATTTTGTTGACACTCATTTAAGGATCGGAATTGATTCTTTGAAGCAATTAATTAATAAAGGGCATACGGTACGTCATCTTCGTTTTTAAAACCCTTACTTATGAAATTATATCTTTTAGCCCCGCTTGTTTTTATTTTAGCTACCACCACAAATAAATGTAAGAACAAAAATGAAAGCTCTGTTTATCAAGGGAAGTTAGAAGTAAAAGGCATGTGCATGAATTATACTATCAAACTATTAGACGGAAATATAGACACTTCCAAACTTGTATCGGAATGGAAAAACGAAATAACAGGTAAAACTCATAACAATGTTTTTGCGTTGGGAAGTGTTTGCAATTTCCCCTCGACTATTAATGAAGGTGATGAGTTCTATTTTACTATTGATACAACCTACGTTAGCAATTGTGCAGTTTGTCTTGCCTACTATCCAAAGCCGGCGAGAAGTATTGCCATTAAAGTGGTGAATAAATAATGTTGCCTTTACTCCGAATAAATGATCTTTCAATTGATTTTGTTTCAGAATCAGGAACAACTTCCGCATTAAAAAATATTTCTCTTTCCCTCGATCGCAGTGAAATATTTGCAATTGTGGGTGAATCAGGATCTGGTAAATCCGTAACAGCGCTTTCAATTCTTCAATTATTATCCAAAACAGCAATATTTAAAAGTGGTGAGATCATTTTTTCTGAAGATGGGAAAAATGAAATTTATCTCATCGGGTTACCGAACAAAGAGCTGCAAAAAATCAGAGGCAATAAGATCACAATGATCTTCCAGGAGCCTATGACATCGCTGAATCCTGTATTCAGTTGTGGCGACCAGGTTGCTGAATCATTACAGCTTCATAAAAAGATTTCTTTCGGAGAAGCAAAACAACAAGCAATTGAATGGTTCAAAAAAGTAAAATTGCCAGAACCCGAAAAAGTATTTTTAAAATATCCGCATCAATTAAGCGGTGGGCAGAAGCAAAGGGTGATGATCGCAATGGCAATGTGCTGCAAGCCCTCTTTACTTATTTGTGATGAGCCAACAACGGCATTGGATGTGACGGTTCAAAAAAATATTTTACTGCTGATAAAAGAATTGCAGGAAGAGCAAAAGATGGGTGTCATCTTTATAACACACGATCTTGGTGTGGTAAGCGAGATAGCGGACAAGATCGCCGTGATGTATAAAGGCGAGATCGTTGAAACTAATTCTATAAAAGAAATTTTTACAAACCCGCAACATCCCTATACAAAAGGCTTGCTTGCTTGCAGACCCGTATTTCATAAAAAAGGGGAAAGATTACCTGTTGTTAGTGATTTTTTAGAAGGAAAGAAAGCCGAAACTATCCAGGAACCAGAAATCAGAAATATTAAAAAAGACAAAACCGAGGCTCTTTTACAGGTCAATAATCTGTCGGTTTGGTTTCCCGTTAAAAAAAATCTACTTGGCAAGTCACTTTCTTTCACCAAAGCTGTAGATGATGTAAGCTTTGAAGTAATAAAAGGTGAAACACTTGGCCTTGTTGGTGAAAGTGGTTGTGGAAAAACAACTCTTGGCAGAACATTATTACGGCTAATAGAACCAACTGCCGGATCAATAATTTATAATGGTGATGATCTCACAAAAAAAACTATGGACCAAATAAAGTCGCTTCGAAAAGATATACAACTTGTTTTCCAGGACCCATATTCATCTTTAAATCCACGCATAACTATCGGCACAGCTATAAGTGAACCGTTGAAGGTGCATGGACACTATAAATCTGAAAAGCAACGAAAGGAAAAAGTGATCGAGCTGCTGGAGAAAGTAAATCTCGATTCTAAACATTTTAATCGTTATCCTCATGAATTCAGTGGAGGACAACGACAACGCATTGTTATTGCCAGGGCATTGGTCTTAAATCCTTCTTTTATTATTTGTGATGAACCAGTATCGGCATTGGATGTAAGTGTGCAGGCGCAAGTGCTCAACCTGCTGAATGATATTAAAAAAGAATTTGGTTTTACAACGATCTTTATTTCACACGATCTCGGCGTTGTTCGCTATGTAAGTGATCATATTATGGTAATGCATAAAGGAAAAATTGTTGAACAAGGCCTTGCAGATGAAATCTATTATCATCCAAAAAATGAATACACAAAAAATCTCATTGAATCTATCCCGGGGAAAGATCTCAACTATTCAAGGTAACGGAAGGACATATCGGAATAATCAGGCCCCTCATTATAAAACATCTTTGCACTTTTTCTTTTTGAATATAAAATCTTCTTTAGCTGTTTTTCCATTTGCTCTTTTAATGGTACATCTTCTTTTATCTTTTCGTCAGTGAATTCTGTAACAACGATCTTATTATTCTCTTTGTTAAAGTTCCATCCTGACATAATGGAAGTATAACCTATATCATCGTCATCATCTTCGTCGTCGTCCTCATCATCATCATAATTAAATGGATTGTTATCCTGTGACAATAACCCAGCTGTAGCCAATCTCCAGGACAGATCGTCCTTCTTGGTCTTGTATTTATAAAAAAACACAAATCCCTTACTGTTTTTTAAAGATGCGGGAAGACTGTCAATAAAGACCAATGAATCAGGTTTGCTATATGAGGAAGATGAAAACAATTTGCTTTTTGACAGGTCTCGCTGATTTTTATATTCGGCAGGAAATTTATCAAGCATTTTTAATGTTCGCATATCAGTAAATAATTCATACCGGAAATCATCGAGCTTCGCAAAATACATCAGCATAGTATCAGGAAGGGAAATTTTATGCTGCAAAAGAAGATAGGCAGTATTATACTTTAATCTTTTATCATTTGATGATAACATTTGCTTCAATACCTCTTTTACCGCTGGATTCGTTTCCCTGAAAGGCAATAACAGTGTTGCATAGGTTATAAGATCTTCATTGCCCCGGTCGCCGTCATTGCGACGATAAAGATTTGCTGTTTTTGTCTCTGTTTTTTCCCCCTCGGCTTTTTCTATTGCTGATTTTTTTTCCTCGATAGCCTGTTTCTTTAATTGTTGTTTTGCTTCGATCAGGAACTTACTATAATAAATTTCATAGTCTTTTGCCTTTACCAAATTACTGTCAACCATTTTTCTCAGCAAATGCATGATCGGTTTTTTATAATCATCAAGTGTCATTAAAGGAAGCATATCTGGTAAAATAGTTCTTGTCAGCTGCAATGAATCATACAGCTGATTTAGAAAACCGCCACCAGACAAACCGGAATTAGTGTAGATGTTACGATAGGAATAAGTCCTGTAATTATTTTGATTTGAGTTTTCAGTATCCAGCACAGGAGGCTCAGAAGTAATTATATTTTTGAAAAGATTAATGGAATATTGAGTTTCCTGATTTACCAATGCAGCCAAAGCAGCGTGTTGCAATTGCACAGTATCACCCGCCGCATAGTAAATATCTTTTAAAATATCTGCGCTTGCCTTTACAGGAATGTCTCCCAGTTTGTTGATAAAAGAAATTTTTCTTTCCAGATATTTCTTTTCACTCCATTTAAATGAATTAATTGCTTTTGTCAATAGAGGTAAATCAGTTGAATCCATTTCAATTTGCCATATTGAATTGATCGCTTTTTTTCTTGCTATACTATCATTGCCAAAAAAATCATCAAAGAATACTTTTGACTTTTTTGTGAATGGACTGATAATCTTTAGCGTATCTGCCGGAACAAAATTCTCAAAAAAACTTCTCACAAAACGTGATGGTTGTGAGAGTGTATCCGTTTCTGTCGTTAATTGAAAATATAGTCCTTCCCTGTAAAAAGTTTTGGTCAAAATAGCCCGGCTGCTGTTCGTGTCAGAAACAACCTGCTCCATCACTTTTATCCCATTTGGTAAGGTTGATTTTTTTGCACTGCGTATGATCCAGGTTGTATCAAAACCCGGCATAAACAAGTATTTATTATCCCGCATCAAAGTACTGTCAACATATTCATATTTGGACGTGCGGGAAAAGGTAATGTATACGGCTTCACCGGTTGTATCATTTTTTACCAGGCGAGTTTTATAATCATCTTTTGTAAGACTATAATAATTATCGTCATCGTCGTCAGCACCTGATACATAAGAATCCTCATCGGGTAAATCAACTTTATTTTTTTTCTCTTCGGGAAACCAGGGTGTTTTTACTGAAAAATACATTGCTGTATCTTTTCTTTCTCTAAGTTCCTTATAAACAAACGGGGTAAACTCAAAAGAGTTGAAAAACTTTTCTGCGGCATTGTTTTCATTTTTTCCATGTGATACCAGCGTATAATAGTGAGGGCCTTGTATGAGAAATCTTGTAAATATCACAGATCCATTCTTGTGCTTGTACTGGCAATCAAGAGCAGGATAACCTTTGTATACAAGCTGCTTGCGAGCAATGTTCTTTTCAATATAATCTGCCGAACCAAAACTTTCATCCATCAAAGCAAGATCAAAAGTATCTTCTTCTACAAACCTGTAATTATGAATATCCGTTCTTATTACAGAAAAATGCTGGCCTGTTGATTTTTCTTCTGCATCGTACTGCACATTATCCCCAAATGATTCATAGGGTTGTTGCGGAAAGTCAATAGAAAAACCTCCATAATCAGGTTGAAATTTTTTCCATCCACCATTTTTATATTCTTTTAACTGAATGCTGTTAAAGAATTGCTTTGCCTCATCACCATTTTTTATATACTCACCATTACCGCCCATTTTAAAAAAAATGACTTCGAATGGAGTAATGAATATATTGTAACGGTTATAATCGCCCCTTCTTGTACGGCTGGTTATGTCATACCCCTTATATCCGCTTTTTGTGATTTCTGTTTTACTTAAAATTTTTCCGGGAACATTTTCATATAATAAACTATCAATTTTTTTTGCAACAACATCAGCATTATGGCCCCAATAAAGACTATTTGTTTTAACCCTGGTTACCATGTAAAAACTTCCATTCGCCATATCAGCATATTGCTGCTGATCAAACAAAAAGTTTTCTCCGAATCGATAAAATTTTCCCGGAATATCTACTTTATAAAATCCATCGTCTGCAGTTTGAGTTGAAAAACTTACAGGCACGCGAACTTTTTCGACTGCATCTTTTTGTTTACTGTCCCTGGTGCCCATATAGATGGGACGGAGCTTATATCCTTTTCTTCTCAGCAATTCGATCACGCCTCTGTTACCGGGAAGATGTGCCGCTCCTACCCCAACAAACAAGGATGATCTTTTAAGAATCGAATCAATTGAATTTGCCTGTATCTCATTCCTGCGATAAAGAAATTTTTCATCAAAGGCATCGGACTGGCTATTTAATTTGTTAATAGAATCAAGCTGATCCAGGTTTCCCGCACGATATGCGTCTTGCAATTTGGCCGGTGAAAAGTCTTCATCGTAATCAAAACTTTTTTCCTTTTTGTTTTTTTCTTTTGCTGCGTCACGAAATGCTTCAGCCATCAATTTCATACTTTGTTCATACTGCTCAACACCTGCAACTTTTTTTCCTAATTTTTTTCCTGTTTGATAAATATATAGATCAAGATAAGTGTCTTCCTCAAAATCACTTGTGTTTTCAGACATACTGCGATAAAGCAAATTGTTGATCATAGAAGGCTTGCTGAACATTGCCACTTCTAACTTTTTTTCATATTTGCCAAAACGTAAAGTTTTGATATTAAGAAAATCATTCGGCATATCATTCATTAACTCAGGATTGAAACCATACCTGTATCTCGAAGAACCAAGATCATAGTTATTCATATCTTCCTGCCATGTTTCAGGATTTGTTTCTAGAGCTACGACCTCCGAATTTTTAATGGCGAGATAAAATGAATCAGCCAAGTTAAAGGCAAGCTTGCTGCTTACATGCATGGTCCCGAATAAATAGGAAGGTTTTTTTAAACCGTTGCCACTGATCTCCCAAAAAAGGCTGGGATATTTTTTTGCTTTGGCTTTTGCCGGGCCCTGGCTTTGCGCATAAAAACAAAAGATCAGGGTTGTAGCCAGGATAAAGTATCGCTTCATAAAGTAGATGATGGTCCTGTTTTTAATTATTCAAGATGCTGAATGCTTCCGAACACATAAAATTAATCAAATCTCACGGTGTAATGGGGTGTTGACAATGCGTAAAGAATGTGAAAAATTATTAATGAAGAAAAGCTCAAATCCTTTACCTTTGCCCACTTTAAAACTGAGTGAACCGCCCGGCGCCGTAAGGCCGGATGGGAATCAAACCTCCCTTCAGTATTGCCTGCTCCCGGACAGTCACCAGTAAAATTAATAAACATAAGTCCAATAGTCCCGATAACAATCGGGATCATGCTGATGAAACTTAGTCGCTAACCTGGCAAATGCAAAATCAAGGTTCGGAACGATGAACGGAGCGTCGCAACAAAAGATGCCCGGAGATTCAAAAGCTGGTAAACAAAAAAAATAAATTAAGCCCATGAAGCTATCGCAATTCCGTTTCGACCTTCCTTTAAACCTTATTGCTCAGAATCCGGCCAAAAGACGCGAAGATGCCCGTATGATGGTAGTGCATCGCCACACAGGCCAAATTGAGAACAAACATTTCCGCGACATCATGGATTATTTTGATGACAAGGATGTGTTCGTTGTAAACAACACCAAGGTTTTTCCCGCAAGAATGTATGGTCGCAAAGAAAAAACCGGCGCCAAGATCGAGGTTTTTTTGTTGCGTGAGTTGAATAAGCCCAATCGTCTTTGGGATGTGATCGTTGATCCCGCAAGAAAGATCCGTGTAGGTAACAAGCTTTATTTTGGAGACAATGAAGAATTGGTAGCCGAAGTAATTGACAATACTACCAGCCGGGGCAGAACGATACGTTTTCTTTGGGAAGATTCAGAAGAATCTTTTCGCGGTATGCTGGAGAAGCTGGGTGAAACCCCGCTTCCAAAGTATATAAAGCGTAAACCGGATGAAGAAGATAAGGAACGTTATCAAACAGTTTATGCAAAACATGAAGGCGCTGTTGCTGCTCCAACTGCCGGGTTACATTTCAGTCGAGAGCTGATAAAAAGACTCGAAATAAAAGGTATCCGTTTTGCAGAAGTTACATTGCATACTGGTTTAGGAACTTTCAGACCGATAGAAGTGGAAGATCTGAGCAAGCATAAGATGGATGCTGAATATTACCGCATAGAAGAAGATGCATGTAAGATCGTGAACCGTGCAAAAGAATATGGTCATCGCATTTGCTCTGTTGGCACTACAACCATGAGAGCTATTGAATCATCTTTCACTGCTCAGAAATTATTGAAACCTTCTGAAGGATGGACAAACATGTTTATCCACCCTCCTTATGAATTCAATATTGCTGATGCATTGGTTACTAATTTTCATTTACCAAAAACCAGCTTGCTTATCATGACTTGTGCTTTTGCTGGGTACGATCTTATAATGGAAGCCTATAAAAAAGCAATAAAAGATAAATACAGATTCTTTAGTTATGGCGATGCGTTGTTGATCGTATAGAAGCACGATTTTCTGGATCTTAAAAAGATTTTGAGCCCTGCAGTAGCAGGGCTTTTTTTATTTCGGATTGGTTTTTGTGTAATTAATTCTATAGTCGCATCTTCTTTCAAACCGAACTCTTAACTATCCGCTAACAGCATTATTTCGTAACTTGAAAGAGAGGAGAAACAGATCATGAAAAAGATTCTTTTAATAGCTACCCTTATTACAACTACTATTGTCGCAATGGCGCAAACCCGGGTAAGTAGCCCCAAGAGCCCAAAAGAAATATTGAATAATCGATATGCAAGTGGTCTTTTTAAAAATGCTGAAGGAACCATATTCGATATAGAAAATGAAAACGTGCAATCTTATTTTAATATCCTTGATTGGCTTGAAGGAAGAGTAGCCGGGTTACAAGTTATGGTTTCAAGAAATGGAGTTAGAGTTCCTGTCATTCGTGGGTCAGTAGCTACTATTTATGTAGATGAAATGCGAATGGATGCATCCTTCCTTAATTCACTTTCTGTAAATGATATTGGAATGATCAAAGTGATCAAAGGCCCATTTGTCGGAGCTATTGGCAATGGCGGAGGTGGAACAATAGCGATTTATACAATTAGAGCTGAAGAAGAATTTGATCTAAATTCTGATTGATAAAATTACTTTCAAGTCCATCAATCCAGTCCAAACATTCCCTTATTCAACTGTTGAAGGATCTGAGTTTTATCCTTTGCTGAAACAAGCAAGGAGATATTATGCGGGCTACCACCATAAGAGACCATCCGAACAGGAATATTTACAATAGAGCCAAACAATTTTTTTATCATATCCCTTGTTTGTGAAATTTCATTGCCAACAACAGAAATGATCGCCTGGTCTTTATCAACTTCGATCGTACCAAATGGTTCCAATTCTTTTAATATCTCTTTTAACTGGGTTGTATTATCTATCGTCAATGAAACTGCTACTTCAGAAGTAGTGATCATATCGATCGG
>DASYQG010000027.1:0-8116 GCA_036005825.1 Chitinophagaceae bacterium
GTCTATAATCCACAACAACATTTTCATGTCTTTATGATTTCAGGGAAAGGATTTTAGAGGAAAATTCACACAGCCAAGGCAGCTTTGCGCCGGGCAATTCTTTCTCTTAGTATCCGGAAGAATCTGGATCGTTCTTTTTCACTTACCTCGCTGATCATTGTTGAACGACGCATAAGGTTTTGCATATATTGGTGAAAATTTTCTGAAAAAGTTATATCACGGGTCATGATCCAGTTATTAGTTGTATGGGTTAGCACTGTAATTTTAGTATTATCCAATACAGCTAATATGCTATTATCAAAAAGCAATATCTCATTAACATACATTTGATAATTACCAAATGGTTTCTTTCCCAGATCATCGATTTTAAATTTTCGTCCAAGTGTAGCCTGAGCTTCCAGGTGCTCAATTGTTCTTTCAACGGCTTCATATACTTTCAAAACATCATAGTCAGACTTAAACATTTGACCTTCCCTATAGTATTCAATTTGGTGAATAGTGCTGTTAATAGCTTCCAGGTTCCACAATTCAAAACTATCAACCTGGTTGTAAAGGTTTAATATTTTTTGACCCAGATCCCACAATTCATCGGGATATCCGTTTATATCAACTTTTATTTTTTTGAATTCCGGGAATCCAAATATTGATGTCATCCAAAAATGATATTTGAACGCTGCCAGCTCTTTGACATGCCAGTGATGAAATAAAGGAATGTCTTTACATAAATAATACAACTCATGTTGCTTAAAACTGACAAAATATGCCATTGTGTGCATGATCCCTGTGAGGTACGCATCGAAACGGAAATTCTTATGATTAAGCAAATTGCCCTGGAATACAAATCCACCGGTTGGTATATTCATTAATTGGTCAAGAGAGATTCGAAAGTTAGTGGCAAGCATGTATAACTCTTCAAACGTAATTTGCTTTTCCCCTCTCATGCGCCTGTAAGCGCTGTCGCTGCTTATATTTAGAAACTTAGCAATTTCATCCGCCACGGAAGCTTCCGCGGGAATCCTTGTCTTTATTATTTGAAAAAGTTGCTGTTGTATTTCATTAATATCCATCGTACTGATTTTTCAAGCTTACTTTTTAGTTCTATTTATAGATGCCTGAGGCGATCATTTATTTTGCTCATCATGATACCAAAGAAAATGTTTCGTTGTTTTTCACTGGTCTCACTTATTAATGTTGATTTCTTCATCAGGTTTTTCAGGTCATTATAACAGGCATCGCAAAACAATTCATCTCTTGTGCTCATATAGTTTAACCCAAAATAATTAATGAAAAGGGTTTTGATCCTATCTGTTACCACAAGAATATTATTTTCTCCCAGTGCCACCCGGTTATAGAAAAATTTGAAATTCTTTTTTTTGATCTCCGGATTCTCATCTGGCATGAATTTACAACCATACTCAGCCTGCGCCTTCAAATGATAAAATGTTTCACCCAATGCTTCATATATCATCTTAATGTCTTTATCCGAAGAAAAATACCCGGAATCTTTATAAAATTCGATTTGCGTTATTATCGCATTCACACTTTCTGTATTCCATATTTCTATAGAGGGTACTTTAGAATAACTTATGGCAAGCTCTGTACTCAGCTTTTCAATTTCGGGTGGCAAAGAATCAACACTAAAATCTCTTTCTGCAAAATCGGGATGAAGCATCGTTGATTTCATCCAAAAAAAATAACGGAACGCAATAAGAGGCTTATAATAAAAATTATGAAACAATGGCATGTCTTTATTCATGTAAATAACTTCTTTATGAATAAAGCTGTTGATGTAATCCACTTGTTTAATAAGATCGGTCAGGTATTTTTCATAACTGTAATTCTTAAGGTTAACCCGAATGTCATGAAAAAGCGTTGAGCCGGTTTTAACATTCAGCAAATGGTCCAGTGAAATTTTAAAATGCTGGCAAAGCTCCCTTGCCTCATCCAATACCATTGGGGTTTCTCCGCGTATACGCCTATAGGCGCTGTCGCTACTTACATGCAATATGTTGGCTACAGTATCCACTAATGAGGCATGAGGTGGCAAAAGTTCCTTAATTCTTTGGAACAGGAATTCCTGTGATTGATAGTCGGGCATTGTCGGTTTGTAGTTGGTGGTTCTGGTAGCGTAAAACGTACCGATTCAGGTTTTAAGATATGGCAATTCCGTTTAAAAACATAAAATCAAGTCATTTAGTTGCAAATTCTGCAACTGAATATGATAATGCTCATTTAAACTGGAAAACCTTACATCTGTTAACAAACTGAAAAAGCCCGTTGCAAAAATTGCAAATCGGGGAACTGTTAATGCAAAATTCAATTATAAATGGCCTGTTCGTGGTAGTAGCTTGGCATTATGAAAAAATAAAAAGTTATGAAAACAACAAACATTCACCACGAGATCCTTCTTTTTACCGGTACAAGTTTAGCAAGCAGACAGCTTGCAGACACCAAAGAGAATAGCAATGGTAAAATGTACTCGGCAATTGAAGAGTTAGAAAAAGCCTGCTGGAACGGGTTCATCTATGAAATGTTTCCGGAAATTCTTAGTAGTATTTATCCTAAATGCCAATCCTTTTTGTGGCATGTCCTTACCGGGAAGAATTTCTTATACATAAATATAGGTCCTAACCCCGTGGCGGCTGAACATAATACATCAATTGACCCTTACTTTTTCATGTTGAATGTTTCTGAAAACTGAATTGTAATTAATCACTAAGAAAAAAACTGTCTTAATAAAACAAATTAAATAACAAAAAAAACCACCGATTATGAAAAAAATAATTCTAACGACAATGTTAGTCTGCTTGATTGGCCAGGTTATTTTTTCCCAGGCCCAAACCGCAACGGTCACCGGAAAAGTAACGAACGAAAAAAATGAGGCTTTGCCTTATGTAACAATTAGGGCTAAAACCAGTAAGGAAGCAACTCAAACTGATGCGCGGGGAAAATTCAGTTTGAAGGTAGCATCACTTCCGGTCGTATTATTGATCTCAGCAACTGAATACGAAGAAAAAGAAGTGTCAGTCACCAATTCAGATGAAGTTGCTGTTTCATTAGTAGCAAATGAAAAAACACTTGGCGAAGTAATTATTGGCACGAGCGGCGACTCCAGGCTAAAAGGTAAACTCATTAATGCCCCTGTTTCTTATGAAACTGTAACAAAAAAGGATTTCAATAACTCGCCATCTGATCCTTACGGAACAGTGCTTGCGAAAAAAGGGCTTGATGTTACAGTATCAAGCATTACATACAAAACGTATAGCACAAGAGGTTTCAATGGAAGTGGCAGTTCAAGAGTAAATCAAATAATGGATGGAATGGATAACCAGGCGCCAGGATTGAACTTTTCTGTAGGAAATTTTGTTGGGCTTTCCGATCTTGATATTGAAAGTATAGAAATCCTTCCCGGTGCATCATCTGCCCTTTATGGCCCGGGAGGTATGAACGGAACTATTATTTTGAACAGCAAAAGTCCATTTTCTAAAAATAATTCCGGGCTTTCATTAATCGTGAAAAACGGTATTACTGACGTTGGCAAATACCAAAGGGATAAAGTTGGCGGCTACTATGATTACACTTTACGTTGGGCAAAAAATTTCAATAACAAGTTTGGATTTAAGATCGGCGCTCAGTATACACAGGCAAATGATTGGCTTGCCAATGATTCAACGAATTACCTGAGAAGTGGTGGCTCCGGTAAAGTAGTCTCTGGCTCAAGACAAACTGATCCTAATTATGACGGAGTAAATGTTTATGGCGATGAAACATCTTTCAATGTTCATGCTATGCCAACTCCCATCGGTCCTGTTGATCTTTGGAACCTGGTTGGCCGGGGAATCAAAGCAGCTTACCCACAGTTAGGTCCTGGTATTGATGCAGCGTTAAGACTAACTTCTGCTCCTCTTCCTATTTCAAGAACTGGTTATAACGAAATTGATGTAATTGATCCAAAAACAAAAAATATAAAACTAAACGGCGCGCTGCATTATAAATTTAATAAAGGTACAGAAGCTATTATTGCCGGACATTATGGAACAGGCAATACAGTTTATACAGGAAATAATCGTTATGCATTTAAGGATATAAAGATTGGTCAATACAAAGTAGAGTTAAGAAATAAGAATTGGTTTATTCGCGGATACACAACACAGGAAAATGCCGGCGAAGCCTATAGTGCCACAGTAACTTCTCAATATTTTAATGAGGCTTGGAAACCAAGTGGCACCTGGTATCAACAATATGCCCAAAATTACCTGGTACCGGCAGCAACAGTATGGCTGCAAACCTATGCTCAAAGCGGCGGATCAGTAGCGGCCGCGGATGCGGCAGTTGTTGCTGCAAACATGAATTTTCATAATATGGGTCGTTCGGCAGCTGACCAGGGTCGTCTTATTCCTGGTTCTGCTCAATTCACACACGTTTTTGATTCAGTAAGAAGTGTCCCTATACCAAAAGGAGGATTGTTTTTAGAAAAATCTCAAATGTGGATGGGTGAAGGCCAATATAACTTCAATGATAAAATAAAATTTGCAGAAGTGATCATTGGTGGTAATGTAAAAAAATATATTCTCGATTCAAAGGGAACTGTTTTTATTGATACTCTTGAAGCAATAAAAATAAACGAAATGGGTGCTTATGCACAGATAACCAAAAAACTTTTTTCTGATAAACTTAGTATAGGTGTTTCCGGTCGTTATGATAAAAATGAGAACTTTAAAGGAAAATTCACACCAAGAGTTACAGCTTTAGTGAATCTTGGCGAAGGTCATAATCTTCGTTTTTCTTATCAAACTGCTTATAAATTTCCCACTACACAGCAGCAATGGATAAGATTGAATGTGGGCAATGTGATGTTATTAGGAGGCCTTCCCTGGGTAACTGATTTCATGGATACAAAAGAGCTGCCAACTTATGTTTATAATCCTCCAGCTCCATCGGCTCCGTATACTTATAAAGAATTAAAACCGGAGAGCATGCGGTCTTTTGAAGCAGGGTATAAAGGTTATATCAATAAAAAACTATTGATTGATATGTACGCATATTTTGGAAAGTATACAGATTTTCTTGGTCGTATAGTATTGGTACAACCAACAAATAATAATAAACTGTACTCAGTAGTTACTAATAGCGAAACAGAAGTGAACACCTGGGGGGCCGGTATCGGGTTTGATTATAAAATGGCAAAGAATTATTTTTCCTTCTTTAATGCATACACAGATAATCTTACAAATGTTCCCACTGGTTTCCAGGCTGGCTTTAGTACACCGAAATACAGGTTGAATGCAGGCTTTGGCAATAGCGGTTTTGGAAAAAAGCAAAACCTTGGATTTAATATCAATTTGAGATGGCAGGATGATTTCTACTGGGAAAGCGGTGGTCTTGCCGATGGAAATGTGAAGGCCTACACAACCCTTGATGCACAGGTAAACTATAAGTTGCCGAAAATAAAATCAATGATAAAACTCGGTGGCACCAATATTACAAACAAATTTTATCAAACAGGTTTTGGTAATCCATACATCGGAGGAATGTACTACATAAGTTTTGCTTATAATATCCTGTAGCGCCTAAGACAAATTCAGTTCATTAAATAGTATACAATAACTATCCCGCAAGCTCAGCAATTGCCGGGAACGGGATAGTTATATCTAAAAAAAATTAAAAACTCAGTTTATGAAAGTAAATAATCTAACACTGCTTGTTGTTCTTCTCGGCACAATGATCAGTACAAATGCACAAGAGAAAAAATTAGAGTATAACATTAAAAGGAACGGTGATGTAGTAGGGAATATTCATTTTATCCAAGGTATCGCCGGCAACAGGACAGTGCTTACCATGGAATCAGAAGTGAATACCCGTTTCATTTTCAACTTTAAGGCAAAAGCAAAAGAAGAAGTTATTTATGATAACGGCATCATGACGTGGTCATCCATTTTTCGCAAACTAAATGGCAATGTAAAAGTTGATAAGAAAACCAAAGCCAATGGAAGTGCTTACATAGTATATAAAGGAAGTAAGACAGAAACATTGAATAGTTATCCTATACGTTACAACATGCTGAGTGTTTATATAATCGAACCGGTAAATATTACAAAAGTTTACTCCGATAATTTTCAACAACAGATCGACATTCAAAAGATCGATGATCATCATTACAAAATAAAATTCCCGGACGGTAATTACAATGAATATTTCTATATAAACGGCATTTGCTCAAAAGTAGAAGTACATCATAGTTTGTACAGTGCCACTATTGAATTGAAATCTTAAACTCAATTTTATGCTGATATATATCATAACATATGGATCATTGTTGTTCTTTTTCCCGCTATTCTTTATCGCGGTATATGCATCAGACAAGTGCGACAGTGGAAACCTGAAGGGGGTTTTATCCGGAAAAGGTAAACCAGACGTACTACTGAGAAGGTTGATCGCAGGAATAATTTTCCTTGGTATAGGCACAATAGTCATATTGATAAATAGAGATCTTGAAAGTAATATTTTCGTCCCGTCATTGAGCAAGGATGCATCACCGTGGATGATAATTGCGGCCGTTGCGATATTTACCGGTACTTTCTCAGCATTTAAAAAATTATCTCTCTCTCAAGAAAATACTGATTCTCTTTCATCTAACTCATTGCTTTCGTTTCTTGTTATCCGTATCCTCTTCTTACTCGTGTATGAATTTTTCTTCCGAGGTGCTCTATTCTTTATGATGGTAGAAGATTTCGGAGTAACTACTGCAATCATTGTAAACATTATTCTATATGTACTGGTCCATTGGTTCAATAAAGAAGAAAGATATGGTTCAGTGCTGATGGGTGGCATTCTTTGTGGTGTAACTCTTTACTATAACTCCGTTTGGCCGGCCATTATCATCCACCTTTCACTGGCATTAAGTCATGACATCACCCTTTTGATAAATAATAAGTCACTCATTAAAAAATCATGGTCATGAAAATATTAATTACAGGCGCCACCGGGTACATTGGTTACAAGCTGGCAATGGAAGCAGCCAGGAGAAATTATATAGTGCATATTCTCGTCAGAGATCTGCAATCGACGCTATTGCCCGCACATCCTAACATCATAAAGTTCAAAGGCGACATTACTGATAAAGCATCTGTAATAGCTTCAATGATGAATTGTGATAAAGTGATCCACGCTGCTGCTATTGCAAAACTTTCAGCAAAGGACAATAATGTTTTTTATTCTGTAAATGTGGAAGGAACCCGCAACATGCTGGACGCAGCGCTGGCATTAGGTGTAAAGAAGTTTGTATTCACAAGCTCCGGTGCGGTCATTGGCCCATCGGGTAAATATCCAATGAGTGAAAATGATCCACGTATCGCCGCATTTGAAAATGATTATGAGATCTCAAAACATTGGGCCGAAGAATTAGTGAAAGAATATTGCCGAAGAGGATTGTTTGCAATAACAGTAGCGGCACCACGAGTATACGGACCCGGCCATGATTGCAATGGTAACACGATGAATGTACTATTGAAAAGCATTCTTTCCATAGGGCTTGCCTTCGTTCCGTCCTGTGACAATATAGTCGCCAATTATGCTTTTGTTGATGATGTCGTAAAGGGTCATTTCCTGGCAATGGATAAAGGATTGGGTGGCGAAAAATATATTCTCGGTGGCGAAAATCTTTCTTACAGATCTTTTTTTCAAACCATCAAACAAAACACGGACAAAAAGATCAGGCTGATCCGTATACCAAAACTATTGCTCAAGATCTGGAGCTTCTTTTATATGTCAGTTTGTGCACTATTAGGAAAAGAAACACATGTATCTCCAAAAATAGTTGACCGCCTTGCACAAAATCGTGCACTGAGTTGTGATAAAGCAATAAGACAATTAGGGTATTCCATTACTCCTTTTTCAATAGGAATACAAAAAACCATTCTCCACCTAAAAAATAAAAATTATGCGTAACAAAAATTTTGCACTGATAACCGGTGCCAGCGAAGGGTTTGGAAAAGCATTGGCATTAGAATGTGCAGCACGCAATATAAACCTTGTGCTTGTTGCGCTGCCAGGTTCAGGTCTTAGCAGTTTGTGTTGTTATATAGAAAGAAATTTCAATGTAACAACCTATTGCCTT
>DASYQG010000028.1:0-14952 GCA_036005825.1 Chitinophagaceae bacterium
ACCAAAATGAATTCCAAAAGAGGGATCTATTATTTTGGAAAGATACATAGCGAACCTGTTACGGGTTTTGCTTTCACAGCACTTAATACCGGTGGACATGAATTTGATGATAGCCGTGAGCCCATGCTTAGACAAGAAGCCATTGTGAATGCCATCAAAAACAGTGAAAGCCAGTAACTGCTTGATGAGCGGAAGATAGATCAGCGGAAAATTGTCTATTCATATCTCAGTGCTTCAATAGGATCAAGCCGTGAGGCCTTTTGTGCCGGGTAATATCCAAAAAATATTCCTGTGACTGCACATACGATGAAGGATAAAATAATAGATGATTGTGATACCATTGTCGGCCAGGATAAAATTGCAGTTATCAGTTTTGAAGATATTACTCCGAAAAGGACACCTATAATTCCACCAGTAATACTTATTACAATAGCTTCTATCAAAAATTGAAGCAGTATATCAATGCCTCTTGCCCCGATTGACATTCGCAATCCTATTTCTTTTGTTCTTTCAGTTACTGATACGTACATGATATTCATGATCCCTATGCCGCCAACCAATAATGAAATTCCTGCAATTGCTGCCAGTAATACTGTAAGCAATTGGCTGGTGCTGGTAAAAGTACTTATCAATTCCGCTTGTGTACGAACTGTAAAATCATCCTGGTCACTGCTGTTTAATTTATGTGTTGTGCGAAGTATTTGACTCACTTCCTGTGTCGCTGCGGTTGAGCTTTCTTCATTTATTGCTGAAGCATAAATTGTTTGAATATATGCAATTGCCAGTATTCTTTTTTGTACAGTTGTATAAGGCGCCAAAATAATATCGTCCTGGTCCTGCCCAAATGTATTTTGTCCTTTTTCACTTAGCACACCAATGATCTTAAAAGGGATCTTATTGAAACGAATGATCTTACCAACCGGATCATCTGATGGATCAAAAATATTATCAACAACGGTTTGCCCAACAAGACAAACTTTAGCTACACTATTAACATCATCATTGCTAAATGAAGTTCCTGATTTTAATGGCCAATTGCGTATGGTAAGAAAATCGGGGCTTACTCCCTGGATAGTAGTGGGCCAATTCATCGCCGCATTGATCACCTGGCCGCGGCTTTGTACTGCTGGGGATACCGCATTTATGTATTGCGCCTGCGTTTGCATGGCTTTTATATCATCAAGCGTCAGTGATTGTACGTTGCTTGCATCTATTCTTGCCCCACCTCCGGGAGTTTGATTACTATTAGGGCGAATTGTAAGCATGTTCGATCCCATAGTTGCCAATTGATCCTGTATACTTTTTTTTGAGCCCTGCCCTATCGCTACCATTGCAATTACTGCACCTACACCAATGATTATTCCAAGCATCGTAAGAAATGCACGCAACTTATTTCTTCTTAATGCCCGTAATGCAACTCGTATAAGGTTAAATAATTTCATTTCTAATCATTATTTACCGGCAATGCAGCAAGCATATCTTTTGCAGAACGAATATTTTCATTCTTCTGATCTTTTATCACTTTGCCATCTTTTAAAGTGATTGTACGGCTGCTGAATGCTGCGATGTCAGGTTCATGTGTTACAAAAACAATTGTCTTGCCTTGCT
Organism: Chitinophagaceae bacterium; assembly: GCA_036005825.1. Taxonomy (GTDB): domain Bacteria; phylum Bacteroidota; class Bacteroidia; order Chitinophagales; family Chitinophagaceae; genus VBAS01. The sequence continues at coordinate 1,609 of DASYQG010000028.1, forward strand.
TATTTAATTCCTGGAATAATGCCATTATCTCATAAGAAGTTCTCGTATCAAGATTACCTGTTGCTTCATCGGCAAGTATCATTACCGGTGAATTAACCAAGGCTCTTGCGATCGCTACACGTTGTTGTTGTCCACCTGATAATTGATTCGGTAAATGGTCAAGACGATCAGAAAGCTTTACTGCTTCTAAAGCTTTTACTGCCATCTGGTGTCTTTGCGAAGTAGAAATAGTGGAGTTATATAATAATGGCAACTCCACATTTTCCATGGCTGATGTTCTTGCCAATAAATTATAGGCCTGGAACACAAATCCTATTTTCCTGTTTCGCAATTGCGCCAACTCATTTCTTGAAAGTTTTTTTACGTCGACGTTATCCAACAGATATGAACCACTTGTCGGTTTATCAAGGCAGCCTAAGATATTTAACATTGTTGTCTTTCCAGAGCCACTGGCTCCCATGATCGTAACAAACTCCCCATCTTCCACAGAAAAAGAAACACCTTTCAGTGCTTTTACAATTTCAACTCCCATTTGAAATTCCCTTTTCAGATCATGTATGTCTAATATTTTATTTGCCATTTTATCTTATTGTGATGGTCTGCTTCCTCCACCCTGCCGGTTACCATTACCAGATTGCCCGGTTCTTCTTTGCGGCATAAATGGACTTCTTACATTATTATTATTTTGATTTGCCTTTGCTCCTGCTTGTTGAACTCCGTCAACGACGACATCAGCTTCTGTTAATCCACTTAACACCTGCACCTGTGTTCCATCTTCAAGACCAGTTCTGATAAAACGTCGTGTAAATGTTTTGCCATTCAAAACCCACACCGAAGCTCTTTTCGCGGAGCTTGTATCACCAGACAAAGAATCCCTGCCAGGTTTACCACTATACTTTGTATCGTTTGAACCATTATTCCTTTGTTGTTCTTTTCTTTCCTTTCTGTCATCCACGATATTATATTTCTTGATCATGCTTGAGTCGGGTTTAAACTTCGTTGCTCTTACTGAGATCAGTAATGCATTGTCTTCTTCTTTTGTATAAATAGTACTATTGGCAGTCATTCCTGGTTTTAATTTCAATTGATCATTAGGGGCATTTATGATCGTGGCATATGTAACAACATTAGAGGAAATGCTTGGTTGTAAACGGATCTCCTGTAATGTTCCATTAAACACATCATTAGGAAATGCATCAACACCAAAACTCACTCGTTGACCCTTCTGCACATTTCCGATATCGGCTTCATCCACCGCAGCTCTTACCTGCATGTGTGTAAGATCTTTTGCAATGCTGAATAATGTGGGTGTGCTAAAACTTGCTGCCACCGTTTGTCCTTCACTTACATTTCTTGAAAGCACAGTGCCTTCGATTGGGGAATAAATATTTGCAAGTGAAAGATTTTTTTGTGCCGCTTGCAATTGACTTCTTACACTTTGCACATTTGCCTGGGCAACTTTATACTCATTTTGTGCGGTCTCTAACTCTGCTTTGCTAATAGCTCCGGCATTATATAGCTGGGATTGCCGGTTAAAATTACTTTGCTGATAAGTTATCTGGCTTTGTGCCTGCTGCAAACTGGCTAATATCTGCTGTACCTGTGCATTCAAGATTGTTTTATCTAACTCTGCAAGTAGCTGTCCTTTCTTTACAACGGAATTAAAATCTACATAAACTTTACTAATCGTTCCTGAAACCTGGGTACCTACCGCTACTGTATCTACCGGTTGGATAGTTCCTGTTGCCGTTACAGCATTTGCTATATAACCATAATGCGGTTTCTCGGTGGCTAATACAATTTCAGGCACCTTGTTTCTTTGCCGCCAGATAAAAAAGATCGCTAACGCAACGATCACAACTGACAATATGATCCATTTTCTTTTTTTCATTTTATAATCTTATAGGTTGTCCCATGTAGAACTCATATATTTTAGTATTGAGTATAGAATTATATTTTGCCTGTACATAGTTCTGCAATGATTGCATGTATAGATTTCGCTGCACCAACAGGTCAACGGTATTAATGGCGCCAAGCCTCAATTGCTCAAGTGAAATATCGTATGCCTGCTGGTTGGCTTTTAATTGAACATCGGCAGCTTTATATTGTGCCAATGAATTAAGTACCGCGATATAAGCCTGTTCCACTTGCTGATCCAATACTGTTTTTGTTTGCTCAAGTGTAAGTTTTGATTGCTCAATTAATATTTTAGATCTCTCAACATTTGTTTTATTAGTACGGTTATCAAAAATTGGAATTGACAAAGTGAGACCCACACGTTGAAAAAGATTATCATTCACCTGGTTAAAATATTTTGAATCCTGGTTATCTGAATAACCAGTTGAGACAGATCCACCGGCACTGAGTGTTGGCTTATATCCTGATCTTGCTTTTTGTAATTCCGTTTCCGCAATTTTTATTTGTAATTCATTGTACTGAACCTCTGGCCTGTTTTGTGAAGCCAGGCGTTGGGCTTCTAGTAAGCTCGGCAATGCTTGCTCGACAATTAATGTATCGGGCATCACGGGTGTAAAACCCGTAGTTGTCGGTAATTGCAAAATTTGTTTCAGCGTAACAATATTCTGACGATATTGGTTTTCGCCAGTTACAAGATTATATTGATCACTTGCTGCCTGTGCTTCTAATTGCAACAGATCTTTTTTTGCAATACTGCCAGCATTAAATTTTGTTTTACCTAATTCGTATTGTGCTTGCGAGGTTTTTACCAGGTCTTGCAGGTAAACGATAAACTCTTTTGCAACTAAAATACTTAAATAGGCCTGCGTGAGCTGGAGTGTAATGTCATTTTGCACAACAGAAGTATTCAAATTAGCTGCTTCTGTTTGTAATGTTTTTGATCGTATGTCATAATTCAAATACCCTCCACGAAACAGCGTCCATGATGAATTGAGTGAATAATTTCCGGCAAGATTTGATTGTGTTTGAAATCCACCTACAACAGGATTTGTATTGCCTTTATGATGTGTTATTGATTGAGTAGCTGAACCAGCGAGATCCGGATATTTTGCAGCTCGTGATAATAACAGGTCCTGTTCACTTAATCTTTCATCAAGTCTTGTAATGTTCACCTGGATGTTATGTTGCTTTGCATAAGCGATCGCAGATGCAAGATCCAATTTCACAACAGAAGTAATAAAACTTGTATCCTGTGCTGTCACCGAATTGATCTGACTCAGCACGATAAACAAAATAATAAATACGAAAAATTTTCTTCGCATAATAAGTTGAAATAATAGAATTTATCAAAATACATTGCATAGAAATATTACAATTCACATGCCATCGATTTTTAATTGCTGGTTAAACGAGGAGAATAAACGTGAGCTCAATTGAGGAAAAAATCCCACTTAGCCAACTCTACATCACAAACCTTTATCTACTACCTAAAATTAGGAGTAACAAATACTGTTATAGCCTCTTTATTATGACGAAAATTCTTTATGAAGCCTTCGCTACTGTAGCATTTTTATGAATGCTCTCGATATTTTGTAAGAAACCTTAAAGTGCCAGCCTCTCCAATCCTTGCTCCGTTCGTCTGTGATGAGTCCATCTTTGATGCGAAAAAAATGCATGGTTTCGCAAGTAAGAACTTTATTATTGGAGGCCACTGGTACTTTCCATATAACTGTGTTGTATTTTATTGGTCAGAACCAATTAATTTCACATTCTTAATTTTTATACATGCGATTAGTATTTTTTATTCTTATTATAAGCACATTCATTTTTTGCACAACATATAAACCGGATCACGAAAAAGTTCTGATAGATATAAATAAAAAAGAAATAAAAACAGGAGCTGAACAAACAGATAAATACCTTCCGTTACTCAAAGGAAAAAGAGTTGCTATCATGGCAAATCAAACAAGTGTCATTGGCAAAGCGCATCTTGTTGACAGTCTTAAAACTCTTGGAGTAAATATTGTAAAAGTATTTGGCCCTGAACATGGTTTTCGTGGCAATGCAAGCGCCGGAGCAAAAGTGGCTGATGAAATAGATCCTGCTTCTGGTATTCCCGTGATATCATTGTACGGAGCAAAAAACAAACCGACTAAAGAAGATCTTGCTGATGTAGATATATTGATCTACGATTTGCAGGATGTTGGTTGCAGATTTTATACTAATATAAATGCATTGTCACGATTAATGGAAGCATGTTATGAGAATGGAAAAGAAATGCTCATCCTCGACCGGCCAAATCCGAATGGTTATTTAATAGATGGCCCTATACTTGACATGAAATACAAATCAGGGATCGGCTTGTTCCCGATCCCGATGTCACATGGATTAACAGTTGGCGAATTTGCACAAATGGCAAATGGAGAAGGTTGGCTTACGAATAAAGTAAAATGTAAGGTCAAAATAATTCCTGTAGCTAATTACAATCACGATATGCCATATACATTACCGGTAAAACCTTCGCCTAATCTAAATACACAACAAGCTATTTTGTTGTATCCATCCACATGTATGTTTGAAGGTGTATATATTAATCATGGTCGCGGCACTATGTTTCCATTCACTGTTCTTGGTAGTCCTGAATTAAAAGGCAAATACAAATTTTCTTATACGCCTAAGGGCATAAATGGAATGGCGGAAACGCCTTTGTTCATGGACCAGGTTTGTTACGGATTAGATCTTCGTAATTATGACGTGCATCAATTACGAAAAACAAAAAAGATCAACCTGCAATGGATAATGGAATTATACAAGGCACATCCTTATAAAGAGAAATTCTTTGATTCTAAATTGAGTAAAGAAATGGGAACGATCGAAAAACTTATTGGCTCTGGTTTGTTCCGACAACAGATCATTGATGGCAAATCAGAAAAGGAAATTCGTGCAAGCTGGGAACCGGGCTTAAGTGAATATAAAAAGATGCGAAAAAAATACTTGTTATACCCCTAATGACGTTTTGCTTCTGAAGATACCTGTAACCTGGATCAAGCTTTTGTAGTCCCATTAATTAAAATATTTTATGTCAAAGATCTTAGTTGTTTTAGCCATGATATTGCTGACAGGTATACACGGATTATCTCAATGCGATAAAAAAATAAAATGGAACTCATCCAAAGCGGAAATGTATGACACAAATGGCGCTTTGTTAGACACCAAAACAGGCATTATCACCGTTGAAACCGATCAAGAAAAAATAAGCCTTAGTTTTAAAGAATCTACCGAAAAGGGATTGGAAGGAACCATTAAGGAAAAAACCTGCGACTGGAAGGAAGCTTTCAGCAATGGAAAAACTGTTTATCATACAACTGTAAATGTTGATGGTAAAATAAGTGATGCCATATTTACGGTAGAGGCAAAAGATGGTAAGACCACAATAACATTGGCTATCGAAATGATGGCAGGTAGAAAGTTTCTAATATATATTGATACATATGAGGTGGTGAAGTGATCTCCAAATGGGGTTTTATTGTAAGATATTTTTTATGTAGGTTGCTTACCCGATAAAAAATATATGAACGCCACTTTTGAAACAATTCGACAGGAATTAAAAAAATACAATGCAGAAGACAATGACGCTCCTCCAAAACTTGTAGTAGCAGGCAAGAATTCATTTTTAGATATAGAGCACAAAAGGAAAAGAGACAGTCAATTTATTATTGGAGTAAAAGAATTTTTTGAGTCTGAAAAGTTTTTTATCGAAAAAATGATAGATGAGCTGGCGACAATATCTGGGAAAAAACCATTGGCATTCCTTTATGATGAAAAAGAAGCACTTGAAACTGTAATTAAAGATTTTGAAGATTATTATAACACCACTCTCAGCAAAGACCTGTTTCAAAAGACCGAACTTTCAATAAAAGAAGGCAATATCCAGTTTTATTTGATCATCGTTGTGCAGGAGATCTATTACTATGAATCATAGTTCTCTGGGCTACCTTAAGAGGTTTGCCCATTAAAACAACTAATTTAGCCAATCAAACCATTACTAATAAAAATGAAACAACTTATCATCCTATTCTTATTACCGATCTCGGTTTCTTGCCAAACAATTGACCCCGCAGTTCAGAAAAAAATAAATGCCGTTGAGAATTCATTAGCACCTTCAATAATTTTTGGTGACTCTATTCCAAAATTGAATATCGAAAAAAGAATGAAAGAAACGGCGATACAGGGACTTAGTATTGCTGTGATCCGTGATTATAAAATTGAATGGGCAAAAGGATATGGTTGGGCCGATACATATGAAAAAAGGAAAGTAACAACCGATACCCGTTTCCAGGCAGCTTCCATCAGTAAGAGTATTAACAGCATGGGTATTTTAAAGTTAGTGGAAATAGGAAAGCTTGATCCGGAAGCAGACATCAACAATTATCTCACGAGCTGGAAATTTCCTTATGATAGTTTATCAAATAATAAAAAGATATCGATCTATAACTTGTTAAGTCATACAGCCGGTTTAGATATTCATGGATTTCCCGGCTATGAAAAAACAGACACATTACCAACCTTACAACAAGTGCTTGATGGCAAGCGACCTGCCAATACAAAAGCTGTCCGCTCATTATACGAACCCGGTAAAAAATTTAAATATTCTGGCGGGGGTATAACGATCAGTCAACTAATATTAACCAATGTCACAAACAGCAATTATGCCGACTGGATGCAAAAAAATGTATTGCAACCATTGGGCATGTCAAACAGCAGTTATCAGCAACCACCAACTGTTACCGCCAACCTTGCTACCGGCTATTATGAAAATGGAAAACCAGTAACAGGCAAGTATCATATCTATCCCGAGCAGGCAGCCGCCGGTTTATGGACCACTCCGACTGATCTTGCAAAATATATTATTGAATGCCAGTTGGCGCTGGAAGGAAGATCAAAAAAAGTTTTGTCGCAAGACATGATGAAAAAAAGACTGACACCATATATAGACAGCAATGCAGCACTTGGTGTATTTATTGAAAACAAGAATGGACAATTATATTTTACTCACAACGGAGGTAATGAAGCATTTCTTTGTACATCGTATGGGAGTATGCAGGGAGGAAATGGCGTTGTGATCATGATCAATGGTGAAAATTTTTCGGTAATTAATGAATTGCTGAACAGTGTCGCCATGGTTTATGACTGGAAAGGGTTTTACAAGCCAACATTTAAAAAGATAGTAACTGTTCCAAAAGATACATTGCAACAATTGGTTGGCAATTTTCTTTTAGAGAAAGACACCTTGACAATTTCTTTCTGCGGAGATAATCTTTGTTTACAGCAGAATCGTCAGCCCGCAACAGGTTACCAAATGTTTTTCTCCGATTACAGCAATTTCTCTGTTCGTGAGGTGCCAAATGCTTTCTTTAACCTTATCAGAAATGCTGCAGGAATAGTCGAAGCACTCCAATTAAAACAGGGAACCTATAATATGCGGTTACCGAAGATAAAGTGATGCCAAATTTTGACCAGTTTTAACACGAAATATTTTATTCCGTTTGGTAATTGCTGTACTTTCAGTAAGCTCTTTATCCATTAACCAAAAAAGCTGCAATTATGAAATTCACCTCTACACTTCTCCTAAGCTTTCTATTTTTCTCCGCTAACAGCCAGCAATGGAAATTTACAACCAGTTACAGCCTCGGAATTCCCAGGCAGGAAATGGGCAAGAATATCCAACCAGCGCATAGCCTGCAGAACGGGATATTATATCAATTGCCCGGGGAATTAAAAAGATTATCAATAGGACTTGAATTTGGCGTAGGTATATACGCTTATGAAAGGATAGATCAAACTTTTCAGTTTGATAATAATACTTCAACTGTTTTACCTGTTGATTACAGCAGTAATGTATTTAACGCAAACATACATGCAAGATTCAACCTGTTAAGCGATAAGAATTTTATTATCCCTTATATAAACGCAAAAGGAGGTTTATATAATTTCTATAGCTCCATATACATTGGTGATCCTGAAGATGATGGCGGCTGCCATGCCCTTGAACAGGAAAATATAATAAACGATAAGACTTTGTACTGGAGTGCTGGTGGTGGTTTGCAAATGAATCCGACGATCTTTTCAAAAAATAAACACAATTGCAGAGTGATGATCGATATCAGCGCCAATACTATCCAGGGAGGCACTCTTAATTATATCAACACCAAACATCTTATGGATGCACAGAACAATACAGACCCAGACGCGAAACCACTGGAAGTAAAATTTATCAATGTCAATAGTCAATCCATACATGAACATACGGTGGCCCAGGTTTATACATCACCCCTGAGAATGCTTGAGTTCAGAGCAGGTATTACATTAAGGCTTGGTGACAAATCAAATTGAATAAGAAGTAGATCGTTTTATAACATTGATGGCTTTAGTTTATGACTAAAGCCATTCTATTTTTATATCCTTTAATGAGTTGAATAAAAGGAACACTATCGACAATGGAGGACAAGCCTTCAGGAAACCTGGCGATTTAATAAGTAATAGAAGAAACACTAAGGCAGCGAGTTAGGCTAAAACTTTCGTCATATTGTTTTGCGATCGTGCTGGTTTTAATTTGCTATCAGTTTCCTGGCGTAAAACATTTTTTAAAAACAACGAGTCTCATGATTATCAAGATCCTCAAAATTCTAATGCCTGCTCTTGCCGTATTTGTGGGCACTTATCCTTTTAAATATTTTTTTGGTGACCGCAACTTTGGTTTGTTACAATTTAAGACTGATGCAGTTTTAATGAGTCCTTTTTGGAATATTGGATTCTATAGTCACATCATTCCAGGTGGAATTGCTTTATTAATTGGATGGATACAGTTTAATAAAAGGATCAGAACAAAACGATTGGTATGGCATCGAACGATCGGTAAAGTTTATGTGTGTGCCGCTTTGTTAAGCAGTCTTGCCGGCATTTATATTGCATGTTATGCTACCGGAGGAATTATCGCGTCTTCAGGATTTATGTGTCTCGGGCTCTTTTGGTTTTATTCGACCTATAAAGGATACAGCTTGATCAGAGAGAAGAATATGGATGCGCACCAGGAAATGATGATCTATAGTTATGCAGCTTGCCTAGCAGCAGTAACATTAAGGATCTATCTTCCGATATTAAGTTTTGTCTTCCATGATTTCATTAAAGCTTACCTGATGGTAGCGTGGATCTCCTGGTTACCAAATCTTGCGGCTGCATTTTATATTATTAAGCAACGGAAGTCTGGCACTAAAACGGTATTGCAAGCAGATGGGGCATGATTTTGATTTTCTATTTATCAGGATAGAAACGGATATGCTCAAACATATAATTTTGATGAAGTCTCATCTTATCTATTAACTGTTTTAGTTCACTTTCTTCCCATTTTTTCTGAAACATTTCATCATGTATTAATATGATTATATTTTCTTGCGTAAAAGTGTTACCGCTTTCAAGTCTTGTCTCAATTTCCTTTACCATTTCATCAACCGATTGTACAGGTGTGCCATTGCCGGCATTATGCTGCCATTCAATATCCCATCCATATACTTTATAACCATTTTTTTCCAACAGGTCGGCAGCCGCTGAGCCGCTTATGCCATCATCTCTTTTCCGCCCGCCAATACGCCACATGTTTCTACCAGGCAAGCGTACAATTTTATACCGCAGATTTAATAATTGCTCATTCTTTTGAATATCTGCTAACACATTTTCAGGATTGCTGTAAAATAATTCATACTTATTGTTGGCATGTGTATAGCTATGATTGTAAACTTCAACAAAAGGATTCTGTTCGTATAGTTTATAATAGGTGCCTAATTGCTTACTTTTCTCTGCATGTTCTCCAACAAGAAATACACTGATCTTTAATCGTTCTACAAGAATTACGCTATCGATATTTTCGCTTCCGTTCAAAGGCCCGTCATCAAAGGTGAGATAGATATACTTTAAAGGTTCTGCAGTTAATGGCGGTTTGATAGTATTCGCATTTTTTCTTTGCCGCATCTGGCATGAAGAAATTGCAATAAACAGAACTAAGACAAGTCGTATTATTATTCTACCCGTTTTATATTTTCTCGTCAGCATAAGTAATAATTGTTTAACAAGAACTTTTCCCTGCAAGCTTTAATCATCCATCAAAAAAGACAACATGGAGACATCCAATCCATTTTTATTCCTCTCCTTCGGCCAACTTTTCCTTATCATCACCTTCTACAATGTTCAATCGATAATAAAGTGAATTCAGGTATAAGATCTCAGCAATAAGAATAATGAGGACCACCAATAAATAATACAAGCTGTCCATGTTAATAATGACCAGGTTGGAGAAAAGAAAAACTAATGCAACAACGAATAAGGAGATGCGCACCGGTTGTATGATCATGCGGATCTTATCAGGAGTTTGCAGTAATCCCATCAACAGGCCGATACTGATAAAAAAGATCGTCATGGCATAACCAAAAACATTTTGCACTGAATGAAGTGAATGATCTGTATCAAACAACGAGGAGAAGCATGCTGCGATCAATCCAAGTGATATCAGCGCCGGAATATAAAGCAACTCCAGCAAAGTGGCATTTGTAAAACCTTTTTTCGCATTCCGGTTCGATGCCATTGTAAAAAATATCCACCACAATGCAAAAATGATAGCAATGGCAAAAGCAAATTTTAACCATGTTGAAATATTAGTAAGATCCAACTCGCTGATCCCATTCACTACTCCTAACACAACTTCACCAAAAACAATAATGGTAAATAATCCCAAACGTTCCGACATGCTGGGAGTCATATCAAGATCCAGTGATGACCGGCGCAGCAATCGTTGTGCAATGAATGGAGGCGAGTAATTACAGATTATCACTAGCGGAACAAGAAGCTTTAACCACTCATGTGATAAAAGCAGGCTGATTCCCATTAATGCAAGTGATAACAGGTAGACGATTGCATAGGGTTTGTTGTATTGCCGGTGACTTCTATCATAAATACCAACACTCCACCACAGGTAAGTAATAAAGAGCTGCATGATCATAAACACGATGGTCGTATTGAAATATAGCTTACCTGTTGGATGATCAATCGTAATTGCCAGCGCTGCAATGATCATCATTTGCCAGAGCGTCATTAACCTGGTTCGCAGTCCTTCATTGCCATGCAGGTCATGATAAAGACTGCCGTTGATCCAACCCCAGAAAATAAGGATAAACAAAGAAGCATATTCAAGAAAGCTGTGGATACTTATATGCTGGGATAAATGATGTGTGATGCGGGCAATGGCGATCACATAAACAAGATCGTAAAAAAGTTCGAGCCAGCTTATTCTTCGTTCCTTTATCTCCCTATCAAATTTTTTGGGTGCTCCCCACCAGGCAGATGAACCAATGCTGAATCGCATAAACAAGTAATTTGAAATTTTAGTCCCGATAACAATCGGGATCAAATATCAAATTTTATTTTGAGCCCGGCTAAGATGCTATTATCATCCTCTGTTGCGTGGCACTCTTGTGCTGTACCAAGGCTCTTCAACCTCATTCGTTACTGAAGTGTTGCAATAGTTTTTTCTGTACTTACTTCACAACATTTCATAGCCCTTTTCATGTCTTCATCTATTTTGGCCGACTTTGCATAGTCAAGAGTCGATTTACCTGATTTGTCCCACAATTTTGGATCCGCGCATTTTGAAAGAAGATAAGTAACGACACAGATTTTGCATTAGCTGCCGCAAGCATTAATGCAGTTTCACCGTTTACCGTTACTGCATTAACATCGGCTCCTCCGTAATAAGCACAAGTTATGATCAATGTAGCTCTTCCCTTTGGCGATTTTGGGTAATCTGGTTTTGCTCCATGATTCAATAAAAAGTTGGCAGAAAATGCATTAACCTAATGCGCCAACAAATACGGCAATTGAAACAATATGATGATGGCTGTGATAGGGCCTCGTTTTGATAAACATCTTGTCGGTTTTGGTGGAGAAGAATTTGGATTGCTGAATATAGGAAGAAATAAAATGGTTCTTAGACTCGCAGCCCTTATTAAAATCAACAAACCATATCAGAAAATTGCTGCCTGGTCTTTTTATTATAATCCTTAAAAACTATTTGAATAAAGCTTAAATCATTTTTTAAAAAGCAGTTTTTTCCCCCACTCCTTTTTCTTTCTTTAGCTTATAAATTTTTTCAGGTTCTACTGTCGTACCAGCAGTCAGGTTTTCGGATCCGGTTGGAGTAATTACAATAGTATCTTCAAGACGAAGATGAATCTTAAGTGCTTTGTCTTCAATAATAGGTTCTACATTAAACACCACACCCTGAACAAAAGGTTTATCATAAGGACCTACATCATGAACGGCCATACCAACAAAATGCCCGATATAATCCGGCCATAATTTTTCAAACCCGTGTTTTATATAGATATCCTTTGCTACTTTCTTCAGATCGTTCACTGTAACACCGGGCTTCATAGCAGCAATAACTTTTTCCTCCACTTCCTTGATGCAGTTATATAATTTCAGTTGCACATCTGTAAATTTTTCAGCAACGGGCCATGTACGGGTAATATCAGTAGTATAGTAATGATGATCGGGTGCATAGTCAAGTAATATTACATCACCTTCTTTTAGCTGATGATTGTTGGCATTATAATGCCAACTCAGTCCTCTTTCACCAGATGCAGCAATCGCAAAATAGGCAGGACCCTGTGCGCCTTCATTCTGGTAAATAAAATCGCAGGCTGCGACAACCTGGTATTCATAAATTCCCGGACGGGTAACCCGCATAGCCTCATCAAAACCCAGTGCTCCAATACGGCCACACTCACGGATAACATTAATTTCTTTTTCATCTTTCACCCAACGCATCATATCCAAAACAGGAGTAATATCTTTAATAGCGGCCAGCGGATACCGATCCTTTATTTTATTCATAAAATTTATCTCTTTGGGTATACGTCCATCCCAGGGATCATTCATACGACTTATCCGCAATCCTTCAGCCCTGTCTCTTGTCATCTCGGCCGTTTCTTCCGGCGAAGTAATAAGATATAAAGGCTGGTTAAGTGTGGCATTACGATTCAACACGGAAGTAAAATTGCTAAGCGATATCACTGCATCCATTTTATAAAGTTTAGCAGCTTCTTCTCCGGGAACGATCCGGGCTTCATCTTTTATGTCACCGGGTATCTTATCCGGTACAAATAATATTGACTTTTTTGTTTTACCATTCAATAGTAAAGCTGCATTGGGCATTTCAACCCCTGTGAGGTAGTAAAAATTATTATCCTGCCTGAATTTTACATAGGCCTCCGGCAGCTCTGCTCCCTGCATAATGACAATGCCATCGCCGATCTGCTCCATTACTTTAGCTCTTCGTTTAGCAAAATCATCCGGCGTAAAATATTTCCACATATCCTG
>DASYQG010000029.1:0-11302 GCA_036005825.1 Chitinophagaceae bacterium
AGTATGAACCAGCCTGTATTAATTTTTGTAGGCATTGCTGCAGCCTTGTTTATTGTTTTGCTAATACTCCGCAATAAAAAAGATAAAAAAGAAGTGGTCGATCAAATGAAAAACGACTATCCAAAACCAAAAGATGTCGATGGAAGTGCAGACGTTGATAATGACTCCCAAATGCATTAGATCATGCATAATTTATCATAGAATAATGATTATTGTAGAAACTATTCCCCTCTGTAAAGCCTGTTAATATAATTCCATTGCTTAAATAAAGTTGGCCTGATTCTTATCCATGTTATAAGGGTAATTATTTTTTAATAAAAAAATTTATCATGAAACAGATAAGTCTTCGTTGGGGATACAAATTTTTCCTCGCAATTTTCTTTACATGTATACAGGTAGTACTTTGGGCACAGGATGGTAATCAAACCACTACTACAAAAACCACTGAAAGTACCACTACGCAATGGTATACGGCTCCATGGGTATGGATCGTTGGAGGAGCGATATTTATTATTTTATTGGTAGCTCTTTTGCGCGGTAATTCCTCTACCAGTGAAACAAGAACAACAGTAATAAAAGATAATGTTTAGATAATAGCTGATTCCCTTGCGGGCAAGGTCATATAAAACAATATGACCTGCCTGCATTTTTTACATGGTGTTTAGTTATCAAGGATTGCTGTTACTGTTTTGAAAATGCTTTAAGCAAATTAATAGTACCTTTCATTCAATGAAACTGATCATTGAATGATAATCTGCAAAAACTGCGGTACTGAGGGTCATCAAAAGTATTGCCCCGGTTGCGGACAGGCACTCCAAATTGATCGCATTACCATAAATTCATTGTTGCATGAGATAGGACATACTTTCTGGCACCTGGAAAAAGGGTTTCTATATACAATGAAAGAGCTTGCTATCCACCCCGGTACGACGCAACGAAAATATATATCCGGTATTCGTGTGCGTTATCAAAAGCCATTTCCTTTATTTGCAATTTCCGTAACCTTCTGTGCACTTACCTTATATTTCATTTATAGAAATGCACCAAATCAATCAGACCAGTTTTTTTACAAACATTATTTCTTTATGGTGCAGGCAGCTATGCTTCCTTTTTTTGCACTTATTACATATATACTTTTTAAAAGTCGTGATCTCTATTATGCCGAGGCTCTTGTGATGAATGTTTATTTGCTGGGCTTTACGTCTGTATGCATCATACCTATTAATGCCCTTTCATTTTTCCTGCCCAATTTGGTGATCTCCTTATTAGAAATAACTCTTTTAATTACTTACAACATCTGGACGAACCTGAATTTTTTTAAAGGCAAAGCAGTGTGGTGGATAATTGTAAAAAGTGTTGTAGGTATAGTTGCTAGTTATCTTTTGTTCAATTTAACCTCAAGACTGGTAATGCAATGGGTTATGTAATTTTCAAAGCGGTCTTGAAACCGGCATGATTTTTCAATCATGTCTGGCTATATGGCATTGATTCGTTTTTATTGTGGATTGCTTGTTGGCTTATTCATAACAAGTTGTAATGAACACCAGGAAACATCTTTCAAAGAGCCACCATCGATGTCTGATTCAGGGGATTCAATTGCTGACATTGATTCAACTATCACACCTCAGGCTTCACCGTTCATTATTAAAACAGGAAAAGAAATTAATACAGGCACAACCGAACCCGCTAGCATTGTTGCATTTGCCAAATCATTAATAGGTGCCCCTTATTTATATGCTTCCTGTGATCCAGCTAATGGATTCGATTGTTCGGGTTTTATCACTTATGTATTTAATCATTTTGGCATTGCAGTTCCAAGATCATCTGTTGATTTTACAAATATGGGCAAGGAAATATCAAAGGAAGTTGCCAGTCCCGGTGATCTTATTTTATTTACGGGTACTGATACCACGATTAGCAGAATAGGTCATATGGGAATTGTAGAACGCGTTGAAGAAGGCAATTTATTTTTTATTCATTCCACATCCGGTAAAGCAATGAGTGTTGTGGTATCACCTTTAAAAGGTTATTATGAGAAAAGATTTGTAAAAATGATCAGAGTGTTTCCCGATGTTTATTTCAAATAAAAAAACAATGACTCGTTTAAAACCCGCTTGTTCAAAATTGGTATTGTTTTTTATTGTATAATATAAAAAGATCATGAAGTACATTCTTTTTATTTTATTACTAGGCAAATTGATGTCTTGCGGTAATAACACCCAGACAAGTGAACAAGCTGGTGTTTCCAAATCTTCGGATAGTGGAAAAGTTACTTCCCCGAATGTTGAAAATGGGCAGGCTTCAGATATTACAGGTTGTTATATGAAAATAGTTGGCCGGGATACGGCCATACTCATGCTTGAACAAAAAGGAAATGCATTTACCGGGAAAATGCTTTATGATAATTATGAGAAAGATGGGAGCCAGGGAACCGTAAAAGGAAAAGAAGATAAAGAGATCATAAAGCTTTGGTATGACTTTAATTCAGAAGGGATGCATTCAGTAATGGAAGTATATTTTAAAAAGGAAAATGGAAAACTCCTTCGTGGTGTTGGAGATATGGATGCTAAAACTGATACAACTTATTTTATATCCGGTGTGAACTATTCGGATAAAGAAGCTTTCACCAAAGTGAATTGCGATTTGATTGAGTGGAAATTAAAATTCTAACAGTTCGAATTATCATTTTTCTTAAGATTTACAAAGCAAAAGGGATATACCATTAAAAAAAGTAGAAATTACTAAGGGAAAATAGAGCTCATTAACGGAATTTTTAGATGGCTATTGGCATGATATTTAAACCTACTTACGGAAATTTAAAATCAATCCCTAATGAAAACGATTATTCCAAAGCTTATTATGCTAAGCCTGCTCGCATCTATTGCTTTTGTTTTTACCTCATGCAATAAGGAAGACAAAATTCTCGAACGTAATACAAGATTGCTTATTGAAAATCGATGGAAATTTGAAAGATATGGCCTCGATGAAAATAATAACGGATCAATAGAGGAAACTGAGAATAACATGCTTCCCTGTGAAGCCGATGACACTTATGCTTTTTTTGCCAACGGCGGTGGTTTTTATGAAGGCGGTTCGGTACCATGCAGCTTAGATGAGACAACCATTATTAATTTTAATTGGAGATTTGAAAACAATTGTACTGAACTGGCAGTTTTTGCTGCTCCTGAAAAAATAAGTCAGCTGGATGAAAATATCCTTGAGGTTTATTATATCGATGTAAATTCACAAGGCCAGCCTGTAAAATATATCAGGCGATTTCGGCATTAATAGCTTTTGATCAGAAGTAATATATATTTCAGTTTAACCTGCTTTTTTGAGTCTTTCCAGGCTTGACTCCGCAGTATTCTTGCTACGCCACCATTTTTTTAGCAAGTGTCCCTTCCACAAATAAAACCCGGACAGAACTATAACTGGAAAAAAGAAGATTCTGACCATCATGGAAGCCTCAGGTATTTTGGCGACAGGCCCATAGATATAACCTATTATTGGAATACTTAAGAGGATGTGGATCCAGCGGATAATTTTTCTTTCAGTTGAAGCCTTCATAACAAAGTTTAATATTGATCATAAAATAATAACGACTGTAATTTGCTGGAAAACTAAAAAGGCATCAAGAGATAATAGGTGAGTGGAGGGAAATTATCGGTAAAATACCTTTCTGATTCAACTCAGGTTTTGTTTATTGATATGCTGTTACAAAGCCATGACATACACCAAAGGGGTAAGGCCAACTCATCAAGTATGTCAGGCGATTTCGCATTAACAATTGTTAAATACAAGGGGCGTTGTTTGACTATTGGGGAAATATTTGTACCAACTTGTAACCCCAAATGATCATTATTAAAAGAAGGATAACAGAAGCAATAATAAGCAGCCTCCAGTTTCTACGCTTTATATAATATCTTCTTGAGTGATGATGATGCATTTGGATTTTACCTATCAAATTTTGTGCTAAACAATGGTTTGCAAGAACGCATGCAAGCATATGAAAAAAATATGACGATGTGTCCATTGAGATATCTTTTGCACAAGAACAAACTACATGGCGCTAAGGATGTAAAACATAAAAGCCCCGCAAGACTACGGGGCTTTATAATCAAAAACCATTAACCATTAAACCTTATCCTATGAAAATTCAAAATGAATATAGTGTATCGTTTTGATTAAAAAACACACCCGGGTAATTTTTTGATTTTGGACAATCGTGTTTCTACTAGCCAAAAGACTTTATCCCACTATGGAACGTTAACGCGAGGCCACTAAAAATTCTGAAAAACATATTTAGTGACTTAGGCCGAAGCAATCTATTGATACAATATTTCTTAATAGCATGCTATGCACAAGTCAGAACAAATAAGTTTTATTTTAACTTTATACCAATTATTTTTGATGATATAAACCATTCTCACACCATAAGCAGCGTAAAATAATTCTGCATGCTCCCGTTCTGCGCCATTGGTTTTTTAGAGGGTCTTTTGAAAATTTTTGACCCTGATTCACTGATAAGTGACGGAGGATTACTGATCGTCTTTTTATTGGTGTATGGCAGCACAGGCTTATTTTTTTGTTTTTTTATCCCCGCGGGTGCTATATTATTTACGGCCGGAATATATACTGCAACAGGTGGACTGCAGTACAATATCTTTACTGTTTGCAGTCTAATTATACTCGCTTCCATATTGGGAAATCTTACGGGTTATTGGTTTGGACGGAAAACAGGCCCTTTATTGTATAAGCGAAAAGATTCAAGGTTCTTCAAAAAGCAACATCTTAAAACAGCCGAAACCTTTTATAATAAATATGGTTGGCTGGCATTAACCGTTGGATTGTATCTGCCCATTATCCGCACATTTGCATCTATTGTTGCAGGAATGGTAAGGTTGAATTTCCGTCGATTTGTTTTACTTACTGCTACCGGTTCCGTAGTTTGGATATTGAGTTTTGTATTAGCCGGATATTTTATTGGCAGCCGGCCTTTTTTAAAACCCTGGGTAAACTATATCGTGATCGGTTTTATTCTTGTTGTTACTATACCTCTTATCATCTGGATAATTAAAGAATTGAGAAAGATGCGGAAAGAGAATAAGGAGAAGGAGCTGTAGTTTATTCATTGGAATGCCTTACACAAGTACAAACGATATACCACCAAAAACTAAAATTTGGATACCATGACAGGAACCGCAATAACCAACTTCCATCCCCGGCGGCCGATAAAGTTCAATGCATCAGTAATAGAATTGAATTTTTTGTTTTCCCGGTTTCATCATTTTTCATCAGATTTATACTGCCAAACTTCCTTTCCCAGGCGCATCTTAATGCAATGAATGAAATGAAACGGCTTATTAAAACTCCTGATGCTATGAAGGATTGGTTTGAAAGCAAGAAAAAAGAATTTGAAGCGCTGCCTGAAGATAAATAACAATTGAATTTGTTTGTTGATACGCTTTGCATAAGATCAGGTAGCATCCAACAAAGGCATAAAAACCAGGATATAAATAATATGACAATGAATTGATCGATTAGGGAATTGACGTACTTAATTATAAAATAATACGAAGGGAAAATAGTGTTGGTAACCGTGTTTTTTAGCCACCGGTTGGCATGATATTTAACCTTATTATAAATTAAAATCAACCCTATGAAAACGATCACTCTAAAACTTACTTTAATAAGCTTCTTCTCATTTATTCTTTTTATCTCTTGCAATAAGGGAAACGATTCCATTGAACGTAACACCGTTCTACTCATTCAAAATAGCTGGAGATTTGAGGCTTATGGTCTTGACGAAAATAATAATGGTATAATAGAAGAGTCAGAGAACGGCATGCTTGCCTGTGAAGCGGATGATGTTTACACTTTTAATGCGAATGGAACAGGAGTATTTGCGAGTGGCACGACACCATGTAGCATGGGAGAGCCTGCCACAATCAATTTCAACTGGAGCTTTTCAAATAATGAAACTGAGCTGGCAATTTTTGCAGCTCCTGAGAAGATAAATAGACTGGATGAGAACATCCTTGAAGTTTATTATATGGATCAGAACTCCCTGGGCCAACCTGTGAAATATATCAGGAGATTTAAGCATTGATCATATGCATGTTTTGAAAAATAGATAACATGAATAGTTAGAAATTCATTTATTCCTCTAATTTAAGTTGTGTGTGTATGAACCCGACTGTACTAATTATATTAGGGATTATAGAAATTGGATTAATTGTTCTTCTTGTAGTAATGCAAAATCTAAAAGACGAGGAGAATTGGAAGTAAATTAAAATATTTGGCAGAAACCAATAAAGGAAAGGAATGCGAATGTTTTAAATAAGTTCTTCTGCTTTTTATATTTCAGTTCGTTATTTGGTATGCCTTATACAAGACCTGGCTACATACCAACAAAGGTATTATCAATCCCACATATATTTCCAGCTTCCATCTGGTTGTTTTTTCCATACTGTATGAAAGATGCCATTAAAAGTTATTGGCTTGCCTGCTGAGTCGGTAGATGAAAAAACATACTTTCCATAAGTATACCCGAGATCTCCATTTTCTGAAGCTTGCACAAAATCAGGCGACCATTTAACGGTTGCTTTTTGATAAAAAGGAGCGGAGTAAAAATTTTTGATAGCTTCTTTGCCATGGATCAGCGAATCATTTTGTCTTTTGATCGTTGCATTTGGATCAGCAAAAAAGTAAAAGGCTTCCGCAATGCCTTTATCAGCTGCCATTTGTGCAAAATCTTTTTCTGCTTTTTCTATTTCCTGTTTTGCATTTTCGTTATTGGGCTTATTATCATTGCTGCTTTTTGGAGATGAGCAGGAGAGGAGAATTGATAACAGCAAAAAGATAGTTGATTTTTTCTTCATGATCAAGTGGTTTAAATTCTTTAGCAATATGCAACTCTGACCGTTCTTCAATTTTCAGGGACAAACGAGTTCCAGTATTTTTCAAATTCCACCCTGGTAATATTAATTGTTTCGAAGTTTGCTCTGAAATTTTCTATAACCAAATTGTTATCTGTCCAATATCCATAATTTTTTTCCCATGGCATTATCATGATAGTTTTTTCAGAACTATCCAGCCCGATCTCTCTGTTTGGGTAATAACTGTCATTTTCGAATTCAATTAACCAAAAAGCAACTTTGTCAATTTTATTCTCAAAGTCAGGATTGGCAATTGGGACAATAGATTCCAAAACAACTTTTGCTAATCTCTTACCAATATTTCCCGGAACCTTTTGAATTAGGGAGTCAGGACATTTAAATTTAATATACGTGTTGCTCATAATAACGAACCAAAGGTGAGGAATTATTCTTTACCACTGTCGGCACAAAGACTTTTCAACAAAGGCGTAATACTGGCAAAAGCCTTCTTTTATCTAATTGATACTTCATCGTTTATCAAAGTTCTGAGCGTCTTAACCATTTCTTGCACAGTGTTTGCCATTAGGGAAGAAAATTGATCCTTCTATGTTTTATAAAAAAATATACAAGTCTGCGTTATTCGAGCAGCTTACAATGCAAACCCGGCAGTTCATTAAAGTTTTACTCAGAGGAGAACGCTATCCGGGCGAATATCAAAACTGCAAAGACTCCTTGGAGAGCATACAAAAGCAATTATTGTGGGAAGAAAAAAGATCAGACTATAATATTTCTGTTAGTGCTCCGGGCAAACTGTTTATCAATATAAATAAGACCTAAGTTTAAATCAGATATTCTTACACGTTGGCGTGGACGGCAACGAATGCAAATTTTTAGATTGCTTCGACCTGCAACAACATTTCTAATTCTGTGCACATTCTTATTGCAGGTCTCGCAATGACGAAGATGCCGAAACCTCGAAGACTTTGTTCCTACAAAGCTGACTCGTCATTACGAGGCGGCAAAAATTCAGAAGAAACATATTTAGTGCGGTGAGCCGAAGCAATCTGATGTTTCTATAATTCCTTGTTTGTTGTATATCATAAACGACATAAACAACGGAATAAAATTGTTTCTGTTATACCTTATCTTAGATATTTAAAGTATCACCTTTTCAAAACCCAAATAGATTAATCAATTTGCCCAGGATGGATAATTTACTTAAGAAATCAGTTTTACAAGTTGAAGAACTTGATATTTTTTACGGCAGCTTCCAGGCGGTTCGCAATGTTTCTTTTGATGTAAAGGCAGGAGAAATATTTGGTTTACTGGGGCCAAATGGCGCAGGCAAAACCAGTACATTAAGCGCAATAGAGGGATTGCTGAAACCACAGTCAGGAAATATTACTGTAGCAGGTTTTAGTATAAAGGATAAACCATTGCATGTACGTGCCAATCTCGGTGTGCAATTGCAGGCTACCAGTTTTCAGCCCGAACTTTCTATAGTGGAGATTCTGAAACTATATGCGGGTATCCATGGTGTAGAAATGAATGATGAAAAGTTAAAAGCAATATTAGCCAATATTAAATTAGAGGACGCAGGCTCCAAACGTTTTGGACAACTTTCGGGAGGACAACAGCAACGTGTATCACTCGTGATAGCCATGATCCATGAACCACGGCTGGTACTACTCGATGAACCCACTTCTGGTCTTGATCCGCAGTCTCGCCGTCAACTTTGGGAACGCATGGAGGCATTACGGGAAAAAGATCATGGTATCCTGCTTACGACTCATTCTATGGAAGAAGCGGAAGCTGTATGCGACCGCATTGCCGTTATTGATCATGGGCAGATCATCAATATTGATACACCTGCGGCTTTAATAGAAAAACATCGTAATGATCCCGAAGTGATCAGTGCCTCACGCAAAGGAAAGATAACTCTTGAAGATGTGTTTATCGGTCTAACCGGCAAGGCTATTCGTTCATAACTAAACAAGCAAATATGCAAACTACTATACCATCAACATCTGCAATACTCTCTTCACTGCTTCGTGCCGACTTCACTACGCAATGGCGCAACAGGAGATCGGTTATACTTGTCGTAGTGATACCTGTTATAATACTTATATCATGGAAAGGATTGGTAGAAAAACTCGGAGGAACTTTTGTGCTTTCTAATTGCATTACTATTGGCTTGAATGCGATCGGGTTGATGGGTTATTCAAATGCTATTGCCCGTGACCGTGATAAAGGAGTGTTTCAGCGTTTGCGGGTAGCGCCTATACCTTCCTGGTCTATTATGGTAAGCAGGCTGTTAGTGCAATTAGCGATGATATTAATAGTAACGACTGCAGTATTTGTAACCGGTTTTTATTTCGACAAAATAAGTCTTAGCCCAGTTGGATATTTGTTAGGCTTTATCGCTGCTTTCGTCGGGGGTACTGTTTATCTCGCATTGGGACAAGCCATCGTCGGGCTCATAAAAAATCCTGAGACGGTTAATGCTGTTACACGTCTTACTTATTTTATTTTTATCATGATCGGTATGTTTGGAGAATTAGGTATGCTGGGACATGAATTGGGAGAAGTAGTGCGATGGTCACCTTATGGCACAGTGAAAAGATTGTTATCGGCCAGTATGGATCCCCATACCTGGACACAGGATACAACATTGTATTTATTAGCAACCATAGGTTATACAATAGTTTTTACAACACTGGGTATTAAATGGTTCAAATGGAATACACGTTGACTCGCTTCAGATGCCTAAACCTTGAAGACTTTATTTCCACAGCGAAGACTCGTCATTGCGAGGCGATGAAAATTCAGAAGAAACATATTTAATGTGGTAAGGCGAAGAAATCTAATTTTTTGTTTGTTGATATGCTGCACAATGCTAAGCGACATACCAACAAAGGTGTAAAGAAAATAAGAAGGAGGGGCTGTAGTTTGTTAAACTTAGTTTCTAAATTTACTTAATGGCAAAGCCTCTATTTTGGAGCTTAATTATTTCGTCATTGGCTCTTATTACTGGATGCAAACAAAAGGAAAATGAAGAACTATCTCTAGCCAAAGTCAATCCTGCAGTTAAGAAGTTCATATTGCGTCTTGATCCACCATTTGAATCAAGCAACAATTACGAAAGCGATGGACATATAAATATTGGATTTATTCTTATGGATTCAATAGGGAATATTATTAAACCCGTACAAGATACAGTTACAAAAACAGGTCCGCATCTTGATTATGATACTTTACCAGCTGGATTATATACTTATACCATGCGTACAGTTTTTGGTGAGTATAAAAAAGGGGAATTTATATTAAACCGTAACATGTATGAGAGTTTTTGGTTAGACGATGTTTATCACTATACAGATTCTCTGACAGAGAAAAAGATTCTTGATGCCGACTCGATCAAAATCGTTTATGCAGAAAATAATGACGGTCCTTTTCATATTTTTTCTTTTTTTAAAGTCGGGCAGAAATATAAAACTGGTTATAACATTTTCGACAGAGATTCTTATGGATGTTATGTCTTGAACAGAAAATATGACTCTGAAAGAGACAGCAGCGCGGTAATTAATTCAATAATGAAATTCCATTTCATTATTAGCGGGACTGAGAACATGGCTGTTCAACAGGATTATCATGGTTTACCAGACTATGAATTCAGCAATACTTATTACATTAAAGCAGATAGTATATTTTTCTATTCTGAAAATGTGAATAATAAATATTTTGAAGATGGATACAAACAATTTAAAAACTCCTTTTTCCAAAGAAAATAGTTCTCGAATTTTGAAGATTAAAGTTACCGAACCCTAAACGGAGCGTCGCAAGCAAAGCTCAATCAAGGCACAAATGCCCGGTACATAATCCCTTCTCTCTCGTCGCTTTTCGTTACCTTCGCCACCTCGAAAAATAGAGGTAAATCGTACATGAAGAACATCCGTAATTTTTGCATTATCGCTCATATTGACCATGGCAAATCCACCCTGGCTGACCGTCTTTTGCAGAGCACCGGCACCATCAGCGACCGCGATATGATGGACCAGGTGCTTGATGATATGGACCTGGAA
Source organism: Chitinophagaceae bacterium (assembly GCA_036005825.1). Classification (GTDB taxonomy): domain Bacteria; phylum Bacteroidota; class Bacteroidia; order Chitinophagales; family Chitinophagaceae; genus VBAS01. Next base: position 10,961 of record DASYQG010000029.1, read on the forward strand.
AGAGAGAAGGGTATCACTATCAAGAGCCATGCGATTCAGATCAATTACAAACATAAGGACGGCAAGGAATATATCCTGAACCTGATCGATACCCCCGGCCATGTGGACTTTAGTTATGAAGTGAGCAGGGCACTGGCCGCTTGTGAAGGCTGCCTGCTGTTGGTTGATGCTACACAAGGTATCCAGGCGCAGACCATCAGTAACTTATACCTCGCTATTGAAAATGACCTTGAGATCATTCCTGTCATCAATAAAATTGATATGGATGGGGCAATGGTGGATGAAGTGAGAGATCAGATCATTGACCTTGTAGGTTGTAAACCCGAAGCGATCTTATTGGCA
>DASYQG010000030.1:0-12833 GCA_036005825.1 Chitinophagaceae bacterium
TACCTGGAACGCTGTATGGAAAAGCGGCGCTGTTATTCATGACGACGGCTGGAGTTTTGAAATGTTCATTCCTTATTCAGCTATACGTTTTGGAAAAAACGATATTCAAAACTGGGGTTTGAATATTACCCGACGTCGCAGGAAAACTGAACAACAATCTACCTGGAACCCGATCGATATTAATGTAAATGGTTTTCTTACTCAAGAGGGTTTGTGGACCGGCATTACAAATATCAAACCACCATTGCGGCTACAATTCTCGCCTTACTTTTCTACGTATGTAAATCATTTTCCATATAATAAACCCGGAGTAGAAAACACTACAACCAGTTTTAATGGAGGAATGGATGTTAAGTATGGCATCAACCAGGCATTTACTCTTGATGTTACATTGATCCCTGATTTTGGACAAGTGCAAAGTGATCCCCTCGTACTAAACCTAACCCCATTTGAAGTAAAATATAACGAGAACAGACCCTTCTTTACCGAAGGAACAGAATTATTCAGTAAAGGAAATTTATTCTATTCAAGAAGAATTGGCGGCACCCCAATCCACTTATATGATGCGTATGGTGCGGCCGGAACTGATGAGACTGTAGTTAAAAACCCTACCGAATCAAAACTTATCAATGCATCAAAAATATCAGGTCGGACACAAAAAGGATTAGGTATTGGGGTTTTGAACGCAATTACCAACCCTCAATACGCCACGATTGAAGATATAAATACCAAAGAACAATGGAAGTATGAAACAAACCCTCTCACCAACTATAATGTTTTTGTTTTAAATCAAAGTTTAAAACATAACTCCAGTGTATCGCTTGTTAATACCAATGTATGGCGAAGTGGCAACGATTATGATGCAAATGTAACTGCCGGTCTTTTTGATTTTAATGACACGAAAAACATGTGGAATGTGGGAGGTAAAGCAGCCGTAAGCAATCTTGTAGGCTATGAAGCAAATGGTGACACAAAAACAGGGTTTAACGAGCAACTATACTTTGGGAAGATCAGCGGCAGATTCAACTTCAACGTATCGCATGAACTGACAGATACAAAATTCAGCAGCAATGATCTTGGTTACTTTACAAATAATAATTTCCTGGATCATAATGCATGGGTTGGTTACAGGTGGACAAAACCAAAAGGCTTTTACAACAGGATCGGTATAAATTTCAATTTTAGCTTAAGTCATTTATTTACTCCTATTGGCACTATTGAGGAAAAATATCAACGATCGAATATTAATTTCAATGGGCAAGTTCAAACCAAAAAATTACTTTGGTTTGGATCTTTCTGGAATTATACTCCCTATCAAAATGATTTTTATGAACCGCGTACTTATGGCTGGTTTTTCCGCAGAGGCTCAAGTTTGTCAGGCGGAGCATGGTTCGAGACAAACTATTCAAAAAAATATTCTGCCAGTTTTGAAGGGTCTGCCCGCCAGTACTTCAATTTTTATGATCAGTCTGCGCTGGATCTATTCTACAATCAGAATTATCGTTTCAGCAATAAATTCTCATTATCATTTCGTACCAATTATCAGCCTCGCTTTAATAATGTTGGTTATGCATGGTCAGATCCATCTGAAATAATTTTTGGAAGAAGAAAAGTAAACACCATCGAAAACACTCTCGGCGCCAAATATAATTTCAATAACATGATGGGTATTACTCTACGAGTCAGGCATTATTACAGCAGCGTTGAATACAAAGAGTTTTTTACGTTGCAGCAAGATGGGTTATTGAAACCAAACTCCACTTTCAATTTGAATGTGGATCAAAATGCAAATTTCTTTAATGTCGACATGGTGTACACATGGCAGTTTGCTCCAGGCAGTTTTATAAATGTAGTTTGGAAAAATGCGGTATATGATTATACCAATGTAGTGGAAGAAGGCTATTTTAAAAATTTCGGTAATACAATGGAAGCCGATCAGAATAATAATATTTCACTCAAAGTGATATACTTCCTGGATTATCTCCAGTTGAAAAAGAAAAAGACTAAGAACTGAGTAGTTTTGTGTAGTGATGAAAAACGGCCCCTGCTTTCTAGTGGGGGCCTCTTTATTTTAATATTTCGCCGTACTCGGGTTTCCATTCCCATTTCCACCGACGATGGCTCCATAACCACATTTCGGGATATTCTTTTATAAAATTACCCAGGAATGCAGCATACTTTTTTGTGAGTTCTCCCTGTTGAGTGGCTGAAGGATGCTCTTCTCCCATTTCAAAAAAGATCTTATAATAACCCCGTTTTAACTTTATGATCTTGCAAAAAACAACCGGGGTGTTTCCTCTTCTAGCTCCGCTCTCCGGGCCTTTAACAAAGGGAGTTGGTTTTCCAAAAAAATTTAACCAGTATGCACTTTTTGGATATCCGGGGTTTTGATCAGCAACTAAAGCCAGCCCGTAAAGTTTATTTCGGTAAGGAATAATTGCATTTCTCATATCCGTAGCAGGAAGCAATTCAGCACCTGTCTTTGTACGGACCTTCATAAAAATTTTATCAATGGCCTTATTGCCGATGGGCATATATACTACGAGAAAAAGTTGTTTTATATTTTGTGCGACAGCCAGGCAGCCAAGTTCCCAGTTGAAATTATGAGCCAGTAAAAAGTGGCATTTTTTACCTTCCTCAAATAGTTTATTACAAAGTGTATAATCGCCGGTAAAATGTTTATTAATAAAAGCAGGCGAAGCCGAAACAAGTTTTATAACCTCGATAAAATTATCAGTGAAATTGAGATAGAATTTTTTAGCGATCATTATTCGCTCGTTTTCTGTTTTTTCAGGAAATGCTTGCAGCAAATTATCCATCACAACTTTTTTCCGATAACCAAAAACATAATAGAGAAGAAAGTATGCAGAATCAGAAAGAAGATAAAGAACTTTTAACGGCAATAATGAAACGGCATACAATAAGCCGTAAACGATATAGTACATGATGCGCAAAGATAAGAACCCTTCGCTTTGCTCAGGGCAGGCTGCAAATGATGATGAATAGAATTGTCGAAGCACAAGAGTGCGACGCAACGAAAGATGAATAGAATTACCGAAGCTTGTTACATATCCTTCGGGACTTTGTCCGCAAGCTTCGTTATAAGCTTCGCTTGTTCCTTACTTGTGTTCAGGATGACAAAATCACAACACAATATTTTGCACCAACTTACTCTTACCCGGATAATCTGTATTAAAATGAAGCCCGCGACTTTCTTTCCGGAAGCTTGCTCCCTTCACAATCAAATAACCAACAGTGATCATATTTCTAAGTTCGAGCAACTGCGGAGATAATGTACTTGTCTGATAAAGTTGTTCAGTTTCTTCCCAAAGAAGATCGAGCCGGCGTGAAGCTCTTTGCAAACGAATATCATTGCGAACGATACCTACATAATCACTCATCACCAACTGAAGCTCTTTCAAACTTTGTGTGATAAGGATCATCTCACCCGGTTGTGATGTTCCTTCTGCATCCCAATCAGGTATATTATTTTGAAAAGAAATTGAATTTACTTTTTCAGCTGCATCAACAGAACAACGATGCGCAAATACCAATCCCTCGAGCAGCGAGTTACTCGCCAGCCGATTGGCGCCATGCAAACCGGTAGAAGCACATTCACCACATGCATATAAATTATTAATACTGCTTCTCCCCCATTCATCTGTTTTAATTCCGCCGCAACTATAATGTGCCGCCGGCGCTACCGGTATCATCTGTTGTGTAATATCAATACCGATCGACAAGCATTTTTTATAAATATTTGGAAAGTGCTCAACAAATTTTTCTTTGCTGAAATGACGACAATCTAAATACACATGTTCAGTACCCGTTTTTTTCATTTCACTATCGATAGCCCTTGCAACAATATCTCTTGGCGCCAGGTCTTTTCGTTCATCATACTTCGCCATAAAAGCTTCCCCCTTACTATTCCTAAGTATGCCACCATCTCCACGAACAGCTTCTGTAATTAAAAATGCATGGCCGCGAACTCCCGGTTCATATAAAGCAGTTGGATGAAATTGTATGAACTCCATGTTTTCGATTCTGCCTTTTGCACGATAGACCATAGAAACCCCATCACCGGTTGCAATCGTAGGGTTGGTAGTAGTTCTGTACACTTGTCCATTGCCACCCGTTGCCATCAAAGTGATCTTGGAAAGAATTTTTTCTATTTGGTTCGTTTGGTGATTCAATACATACACACCATAACATTCTACATCGGGAGTGGCTTTTGTAACAAGGAAACCAAGATGGTGCTGTGTGATAATATCAATGACAAAACAATGTTTGATAAGCTCAATATTCTTTTGTTTACTTACTGCATCTAACAAAGCTCTTTCCATTTCCCAACCGGTAATATCCTTATGATGCAGTATCCTGAATTCAGAATGGCCACCTTCACGACCGCGTTTATAATCACCATCTTTTTCTTTATCGAATCGGGCACCCCATTCAATAATATCATTCACTCTTTCCGGTCCTTCTTTCACCACGATCTCCACCACTTTTTCATTACACAATCCATCTCCCGCGATCAATGTATCGTCAATATGTTTTTCGTAGCTATCATTTTCAAGATCATTCACAACAGCAATACCACCTTGTGCATACTTTGTATTGGTTTCATCTGCCGCAGCCTTTGTCATCACCAATACTTTTTTATCAGGGAACCTTTCAGCAACTTTTAATGCATAGCTTAACCCGGCTATACCCGATCCTATAACGAGAAAGTCTGTTTGTCGCATGTTTAATAATTATTTACCCAGCTTTAGTATTACTATTTATTCTTCAGTTGCACAGTTTACCCAGAGCGAAGCGAAGGGCACTCTTATACGTCCTGTAATTCTATTCAGCAAATTTATTGTTTTGATACTGAACTTATGTATTTCACAGCTCCAAGTATAATTAACAATTGAGCTATTCCATAAGTAAGCATGATAGCAATACCTGCATATTCAAATGATTCATAAAATTTATTAATAGCGAGTATTGAATCTGAGGTAATGAATAAAACCGCCCCGCCAATCATTAAGGTTGCTGCGCCAAGATCTTTTATTCTTCCTGTTTGCAATGCCTGGATCAACATATAGCTTATCACAATTCCATAAATACGAACAGGTAATTTCATATCTCCAAGATGCGGAGATAAAAGATAGACCAGAGCAATGTAATAAATGAAGACGGGAAGAAACCACCAATAGTTCTTATTTAATCCTTCTTTACGAATAATATTTTCATAAAAAAGGATATAAAAAATATGAGCGATCAAAAAAGCAACTAATCCGAAAATAAAAAAGTTACTGAAGATGGATTCGAACATCAGCAATAAATCACCTGCCCAGGAAAATACAAGAGCAAGTAATATCCATTTTTTTAAAGAAGAAGTAAAAGAATTTGTTTCAGCCAGGAAATAAATGATCAACAAAGGCATCAGCAACGGCTTTGTTATATAGCGGAGTGTTTCATTACCTGTATGAACTGCAAATAAGTCAGTAAGGAGAATAACAATAAAAAGAATTATCCAGAAGTTTTTATTCATGAAAATTTTAAATCTAAAATTCTAGGATGGTTCTATCCATGCATCACTTTCTTTTAAAAGACCGATCAACTCATCTACGGCTACTTCACTATTTACATTTCTCTTTACGATCTCTTTTCCTCTGTAAAGAGTGATCTTACCAGGACCACTGCCAACATAACCGAAATCTGCATCGGCCATTTCGCCGGGACCATTTACAATACAACCCATGATGGCGATCTTCACTCCCTTTAAATGATTTGTTCTTGAACGGATCTTTGCAGTTGTTTCCTGCAGGTCAAAAAGAGTTCTGCCACAACTTGGACAACTGATATATTCTGTTTTGGAGATTCTTGTTCTCGTTGCCTGCAAGATCCCAAAGGAAGTGTTATTAATGAATTGCTCTATGGTCGAATTGTTGGTGTAGTTTCTTCCGCTTGCATTCATTTGTTCATAGCTTGCAGCTAATTGAACATAGCTTCTCTTCGTCATTCCTAAACAGATCCCATCACCCATTCCTTCTAAAAATAATGCGCCGGTTTCAGTAGCGAAATGAATTAAATGTTCATCGGCAGTTTGAAAGTTACTGTCAGTAATATTAACACCAGGGTTTTTAATTCCTCTATTCGTTAACTCAACATACATTCTCCTTACAGACTGCATCGCATTTTTATTTGTACTGTTTAAGCAAATAACAACAGTGGGATCGTTTCGTAATTGATCGAGATAATTAAATGAATCAGCTCCGTCATTAAAACAATCGATCATTACAAAATTTAGTTGCTCACTTCTTATTTTTGATTCCACATAACCACTGTCCTGGAAAATCGGGAAATATTTAGTTTTATCTTCTGCTCTTGCCCATGTTTCGGGATAAACGATCACTTTCAAAGTCCCGGGCAATGCAAAATCAAGTATCTGATTACTTGTAAAAATATAATCCGCAGCAGCATCGCTGATATTCCATTTATCGGTTGCTTTATCATAAGTATACCCAACACTTTGCAAATGATCAGCAGAAATTTTTTCGATCTTACTTAGATCAGCTATAACCACAGGAACATGTTTGCCTCCAATATTTCCTACTTCAAAACTTTCTCTTCGCTGATAGTTAAATGGATCGTAAGATTGCTTGTCTGCTTTAGGAACTAGTCCTTTATTCACCATTGACGTTTCTCCATTCACGTATCTTTTTACTAAATCTCTGCACACCGGGATCTCCAACTCAGGGTCTTCCGTTAATGAAACACGAATTGTATCCCCTAATCCATCTTCCAATAAAGTGCCAATACCAACAGCGCTTTTTATTCTTCCATCTTCTCCATCTCCTGCTTCTGTAACTCCAAGATGTAAAGGATAGCATTCGCCAAATTCATCAAACATTGTTTTTACCAATAAGCGATAAGCCTGCACCATCACTTGAGGGTTACTGCTTTTCATACTTAAAACAATGTTGTGATAGCTTTCATTTCTTGCTATACGAAGAAATTCCATTGCACTTTCCACCATACCCATCGGCGTATCGCCATAGCGACTCATAATGCGATCGCTTAATGAACCATGATTGGTTCCGATCCGCATGGCAGTTCCATATTCTTTGCAAATTTTTATTAATGGAGTAAATCGTTCCCGAATGCGATCGATCTCTTCCGCATAGTCAGCATCGGTGTATTCTATTAATTCAAATTTTTTCTTGTCAACATAGTTACCGGGATTCACTCTCACTTTCTCTACAATTCTCGCAGCGATCTCTGCAGCATTTGGAGTAAAATGAATATCTGCAACAAGCGGCGTATGATAACCTCTTTTTCTTAATTCATTTTTTATAAGCGATAAATTCTCTGCATCATTTTTTGATGGAGCAGTTATACGAACTAATTCAGAGCCTGCTTCAATACAACGAATAGATTGCTCAACTGTCGCCATTGTATCCATCGTATCAGTTGTCGTCATTGTCTGCACACGAATGGGATGGAAATTGCCTAGCAACAGATCGCCGATCTTTACCTCTTTTGTTTTTAACCGTTTGTATTCCGTCAATGATTCACAATAGGATTGCATAAAAATTTCAGCGTATTTGCAAAACTAACAAAGAAAGAGAGCTAAGGTTTGATAAATTTTAAAACTAACCGTTACATTTTGCCTTCAAAAAAACCGAGTTGTTTTAAAACATCCTTCAATATTTTCATTCTTATGGCAGGAATATCTGCATTTGCATCTGAAGATTCGAAATTTAGAACGAAGAAATAGGGATGATTATTCTCTTCTACCCAACCAACAGCCCATGCAAGATGGTTACCATTTTCTTTTCTACCCCAACCTGTTTTATAGGCAAGTCTATACATGGTCTTATTTTCAAAAAGCATGGCTTTCTTTACTGTTTCCTGGTAACTTTTAAAAAATGGAAGCTGGTCGAAGTATAACAATTTTACAAGACCCAGTTCTTCGTCGGGTGTTATTTTTAGCGTATTGTCAAGCCAGAATGTATCAATAGCCGAATGTACTCTGAAGGCTGTGTCTTTAGGACCAGCTCCATAATTCACAGTATCCATCCAGTATTCCATCCTGTCTTTACCAATTCTTCTGGCTACTTCCTGGTAATACGGAACGGCTGAAACACGGAAAGCCTCATACATTGACAGATCTTTATTCCATGCTTCAACATTTCTTTTTACACCATCCCATTTTATCACCATGCTATCGCTGCTGATGACTCCCGTCTGCAAACCGATCAATGAATTAATGATCTTAAATGTTGACGCAGGAAGGAAGCTACTGTCTGTAAATCTTTTTTTATTATAGAAAGTAAATTTATTGGTAGCGTTATTATAAAGACCAAAGCACCCTGTTACTTTATTTTCTGTAAAATATTTTCCCAGGCTATTATCTTCTTCTACATTATTGGGCGAACAGGTATATAAAAAAGAAACAAAAACACAAACTGATACTAATTTAAACTTCATCACTTTCAAAATTTGGGGGCAAAGTTAAGTGCAGGCTATCAAACCCCTGAAAAACAAAAAAACCCGGTCTGCCGGGTTTATAAAAGATGAACAATGAAATAGTTTACAGGTAAATGCCGTTCTTAAGTTTTGTATGCCTTACTCCCTGGCAGTCTCGTTTTGTAGCCGAACAGGAAGATAACATCATGGTCATTACAGATCCAGCAATTAAAATGAACAACAGTTTTTTCATACTTGTTTTTTAATACGTTTAGAAAGGGTGAATTAAAACTGGAATTCAAAGGAGGGCTTGGAAGGCGGCGATTCAAAGGAGAAAACGAAAATACTATGCCACAATTGCATTTCATAATCTTTAATCGAAAATATTAAGCAGCGATAGAGAAATCAACCGAAATCAAGACAGGAAATAGTAAATCTCCTAAACTTTCAGTTAATGAAACGACAATAGCAGCAGGGACAACCCTGCTTTTGTTAAGTAAGAAAATGGATAATCAACTTAGGGATAATGAAAACTATTGCTTTTCCACAGGTGAGATCGATTTCAAAACTCCTAATTCTTTTCCAATTTTAGTAAATGCAGCAATAGCTTTATCCAAATGATGTTGTTCATGTGCCGCGCTTAATTGCACTCTTATTCTCGCCTGTCCTTTTGCAACTACCGGGAAAAAGAAACCAATAACATAAATACCTTCTTCCAAAAGTTTAGCCGCCATTGTTTGTGCAAGTACTGCATCATATAACATAATAGGCACAATAGGATGATCTCCCGGTTTTATGTCAAACCCCGCTTCCGTCATTTTTTTTCGAAAGTATTTTGTGTTGTTTTCAAGTTTATCTCTTAGCTCCGTTTTCTCCGTAAGCATATTTAGTACGGCAATAGAACCTCCCACAATTGATGGGGCCAATGTATTGCTGAATAAATAAGGTCTTGATTTTTGGCGAAGCATATCAATGATCTCTTTTCTACCACTCGTGAAACCACCGCTTGCCCCACCCAATGCTTTGCCAAGTGTTCCGGTAATAACATCGATCCGACCCATGACACCGCGATATTCATGTGTGCCTCTTCCTGTTTTTCCTAAAAACCCTGATGAATGACATTCATCGATCATTACTATTGCATCATATTTATCAGCGAGATCACAGATCTTATCTAACTGGGCAATCGTTCCGTCCATACTAAAGCTGCCGTCGGAAACAATGATCCTGCTCCTGAGATGAGATGATTCCTGCAGTTTCATTTCAAGATCAGCCATATTATTATGTTCGTAACGATAACGCTGTGCTTTACACAAACGAACACCATCAATAATGCTTGCATGATTTAATGCGTCTGAAATGATCGCATCTTCTTCGCTAAATAAAGGCTCAAACACACCGCCATTCGCATCAAATGCCGCTGCATATAGTATTGTATCTTCTGTTCCCAAAAACCCGGAAAGCTTCTTTTCTAATTCTTTATGAATATCCTGCGTGCCGCAAATAAATCTCACACTACTCATTCCATAGCCATGTGAGTCGATTGCCTTGTGCGCCGCCTCGATTACTTTCGGATGAGAAGACAAGCCGAGGTAGTTATTGGCGCAAAAGTTCAAAACGGTTTTATTATTTACGGTGATCTCGGCGCCCTGAGAGCTGGAAATGATTCTTTCCGTTTTATAAAGACCTGAAGTCTTGATCTCTTCAACTTCCCCGGCAATCCTTTTTACAAAATTTTCATTCATATTAGCCTTGTTTGACAGACAAATATAAAGAGAAGGCCTTTGGGTTCCTTACTCTGGTTTTTAGATGTAAATTGACATTTAAGTAAGCCGAACTCGCATTTTTCCGGTTCTAAATTCCTGTTTACATCACTGTTCACAGGGCTTTTTCCGCATTTTGCCGGGTAAATGACACGTTTCATCAGAATCTATTTGCCTGAGGTTAATGATAAATTAAATTTGCTGTAACATTTTCAGGAATACCTTCGTCAAATCATGAAACTGACTCCTATGCAACGTAAATATTTATTAAGAGCTTCACTGATACTTCTGCTAATAGCGGGGAGTTATTTGGTGCTATGGTCCGCTACAAGGACTCATTCTCAAAAAGAAGCCTGCTCTGAGGGCATGGAAGAATGCTGCAAAAATAAGGCTGATAAGGATGGATCAGGCGAAATGATCTGGGAAACCTTTTCCCGCCAGTTTATTTCCACTTCTGTTATTGAATAATGATCCTTAGGCTTTAATGCCTAAAAAAATCCTTTTTATTTCTGTAACTATTTTGTCCATTGACCGTAATACTTAAAGCAGGGACGTTAACTACCTTTGCCTGCTACATGGCTGTTTATGACCGAAAGAGAGTATAACGAGTGTGTCACTACCTACGCAGACAATGTGTATCGATTTATCCTGAAAAACCTCAGGAATGAAGAAGATGCCCGTGATGTGGTGCAAACAGCTTTCGAAAAAATGTGGATACATCGCGATGAAGTTGACGCCTCAAAAAGTAAATCATATCTCTTTACAGTAGCTTACCGCCAAATGATCGACCATATTAGAAAAGTGAAAAGGATACAATTAAAAGATGAGTTTAACGAAAGCGCAAAAGTGCAAAATAAGCCAGCGAATAATTTGAAGAAGATATTAGATGAAGCATTAGCAAGGCTGAGTGAAACGCAACGGACCCTGGTTCTTTTAAAAGATTATGAAGGTTATAGCTATGAAGAGATCGGTAAAATAACTAACCTAAGTGAAAGCCAGGTAAAAGTGTACTTGCATCGGGCAAGAGTTCAATTAAAAGAATATTTAGTGAAAGTGGAAAATGTGATTTGAGTAAAAAAGAAAAGCATGATTATCAATCGCCATAATTACGAAGAGCATTTTATCCTTTACTGGGATAATGAACTTTCTGTATCGCAAAAGCAGGCGGTTGAGAATTTTGTAAAAGAAAATGCTGACCTGCAGGAAGAATTTAAACTTCTTGGTGAAACACGTTTTAATCCGGATAATAATATTCAGATTGAAGAAAAAGAGTTTTTACTGAATAACTCATTTATAAACATTACCAATTACGAAGAACAGCTTCTTAATTACATGGATGATGAAATAACAGCAGGACAAAGAAAAGAGATCGAAAAATTTGCTAGTCGATATCCGGCTGTTCAACAAGAGCTAACGCTGCTTCAAAAAACAAAACTTCAGCCTGAAGCAGAAATTACTTTCCCTGATAAATCAACTTTATACAAAAGAGAAGAAAAAGTTCGTGTGATCAGCATGACCTGGTTCAGAGTTGCTGTAGCTGCAGCTATCATTCTTATTGCCGGGTTTGCAAGTTTCAGATTAGTGAATACAAATAAGAATGGAGATACTCCATCAGTTGCAAAAATTAATAATAATGTAAATGACCAACCATCTGAGAAAAAGGCTGATCCATTAATAGGCAATCCTGCCAATCAGAATCCGAAAGAAGGAAAGGACAACCTGGTAAAAGGTGATGAAAAATCAACTAAGAAACAAACAACTGATAAATACATTAATAAAAGTTCAGTTGATAAAAATGAGATTCCAAAAAATACTATAGCTCAACGTGAGAATAAAAATAATTTACCGGAAGAAAGAAAGAATATTATAGATCCAAATGAAACTACTGATATAGCAAGCCTCCCAGATAGAAAAAAAGATGATGCTATTGTAGAAAAAACTCCACCTGATGCTATCAATGCTGATTTTTACAATCAAGATGTAACACTCAACGCTAATCCTACGTTATACATACCAGGACCAAAAGAAAAAGAAAATGGCGGCATCAAAGAATTCTTAAGAAAAACAACCCGGGTATTTGAGCGCCGCACTAGAATTCAAACCACAACCGATGACAACAAACTGCTGGTTGGAGCTTTTGCAGTATCATTAAAATAAATTTTTAAACAGGAAAACATTTTTGCATGAAAAGTATTTTACTCGTATGCGTAGCAGCTTGTCTATTCAGCACAGCTTTTGCTCAAAACGACACCACCGGAAAAAAAGAAACGAATGATACCATTCGTATCGGCGGAATGATCATTATAAAAAAACCAGGAAGCGGAGACCATGAGGTCATCACCAAAGATCACACCGTAACGATACCAAGTCGCAGAAAACCAGAAAACATAATTACGAACTGGTGGGTAATGGATATTGGATTCTCTGCATTTGATGATAAAACAAATTATGCCTCTGCCGAAGCCCAGGCATTTGCCCCCGGAGGTACTGAAGATTGGTTTGACATTCGCAGTGGTAAATCACGAAACATGAATATCTGGATCCTTATGCAGAGGGTAAACATGGTCAAGCATGTAGTGAATCTTAAGTATGGTATCGGTCTTGAACTAA
>DASYQG010000031.1:0-4069 GCA_036005825.1 Chitinophagaceae bacterium
ACCTGCTGATGCTGCAACTATCCTGAGCAGGCCCGAGGTCCCCATTCTTTGTTATCATCAACTCCGTGATTTTCGGCCATCCGATTCGAAGACTGCAAGAGATTATATTGTGCCTGTCGCTAATTTCCAGGAGCAGATAAAATCACTGGCCGATAGTGGTTATCATTCAATTCTTCCTGATCAACTGTATGACTATCTCCTTTACGGTAAATCACTGCCTTCAAAACCGGTGATCATCAGCTTTGATGATACCCGTCTTGATCATTATACTGTTGCACTGGCCGAGTTGAACAAGTATAGATTCAAGGGAGTATTTTTTATTATGACCGTATCATTGAACCGGCTGGGATATATGACGAAGGAACAGGTAAAACAATTGGCGGATGAGGGACATGTGATCGGCTTGCATACATGGAACCATAAGAATGTAAAAACTTTTACTGAAGAAGATTGGGCGATCCAGGTAACAAAACCGTGGGAACAATTAAAAGCCATTACCGGTAAACCCGTTGATTATTTTGCATACCCTTTTGGTCTTTGGAATGAGCAGGCACTTGAAAAGATCAAACAATTTGGATTCAAAGCTGCCTTTCAGTTATCTGCCCGCCGTGATGAAAGTTCTCCATTATTCTGCATACGCCGCATGATCATTCCTGGTGAATGGAACCTGCCAACGATGCATCAACACTTGAAGAATAGTTTTTAGTCATTTAGTTCGTTCAGCATTTTCTATTGTTGCAATGTTTATTGGATAAGACACAAAATCCGCATGAGACGAAGAGGTTTTTATTTTTAATGAACACCACGAAGAACTGAAGAAAGTTCACTTCATTGGGCTTTTAGTTTCATTAGCTTTTTTGTACCACTCTGCAGCTTTTTTCATATCCTTTTTGACCCCCTTTCCTTTTTCATACATTGACGCTAAATTGTTCATTCCATCAACACTTCCTGCATGGGCAGCCTTTTGGTACCAATCTAAAGCCTGTTGAAAATCTGTTTTCACTCCTTCTCCATTTTGGTACATCCAGCCTAAATTATTCATAGCATCACTGCAATCAAGAGTGGCTGCCTTTTGATACCACTCCATAGCTTTTTGATAGTCAATAATTACACCTTCTCCTTTTTCATACATCCATGCGATATTATTTAAAGCTTTATTGTTTTTTGCCGCAGCTGCTTTTTGATACCATTCCATAGCTTTTGAATAATCTACATTTACTCCTTCACCATGGTGATATATCCATCCTAAATTATAAAGGGCAACATCATAGCCCGCACTTGCTGACTTTTTGTACCATTCTATAGCGGTTTGACCATCTGTATTTACACCCATCCCTTTTTGATAAAGCCAACCTATATTATTCATTGCACGTGCATTGCTATCTTCATATGCTTTTAGATACATCTGCATAGCCTTGTGGTAATCTACATTTACTCCTTCACCTTTTTCATACATGTATCCAATATTAAATATCGCATTAGAAGTGCCACGCCGTGCAGCTTTGCTATACCATTCCATTGCTTTATGATAGTCTACCCTTACTCCTTCACCATTTTCGTACATCCATCCAACATTATTCATAGCACCAGCACTTCCTGCTTGCGCAGCCTGTTGATATATCTCCATTGCCTTATGATAGTCCACACTTACTCCTTCACCATTTTCGTACATCCATGCTAAATTATAGATTGCATCCACATTCCCTGCTCCAATTCCTTTCTTATACCATTCAATAGCTTTCTGATTATCTTCTTCTACACCTTCTCCTTTATCATACATCCATCCAATATTAGTCATAGCTGAAGCATTTCCTCCGTCTGCTGCCTTTTTGTAATATTCCATCGCCAATGGAAAATCTCTGCTGACTCCTTCACCTTTCTCGTACATCCATCCAATTTCACTTATAGCTAAGATGTTACCGGCCTTTGCTGCTTTTTGATACAACTCAAACGCTTGTGAATATTTCTTTTTATTGTAAAGACTCTTCCCTTTTCTATATAAGTAATCGCTATTTGTACAAGACTGCACAAAAACTATTATTGCGGCTAAAGAAATTATGAACCTTACTAAAAATCTACAGTTATAATCTGCTTGCATCTGTTCTGTAAAGTTTAGGAAGTTGGAATAGCATTACTTGCAGCTCATGTATTGCCGCAACTTAAAACTACTTTATTGCACCAATCCATCCAAATCAGGCAGGTTGGAGAAACTTATATTTCGTTTAGCATTTTCTATTGTTGTGTAGTTCTCCGGGCAAGATCCGGGGCGGACCGAAGTTTATTTTTCAATGTTTATCAATTCCCAAATTTTGTTGTCGTAATTTGCTTTAGTAATACCAGTTAGTTTTTCAAGTGTTTGATAATATTTTTCATTTCCTTTTTCAAATGGCCCAACATTTAATAGCTCCCAAACACCTGCAAACCCTTTTTCTTTTTCTATTTTCTGAACAAGTAAAGCATTCACGATGTAGTCGGCTGAATTATTATACTGTTTTGTTTTAAAGTAAACAGGGTTTTCTTTTATTTCTGTCCAGCTTATATTTTTATTACTTGCAATTTGTTCTTTGAATGCTTTGAAAATTTCTTTCCAGGTCAAACCCCAACTACCGCCATATAAATATGCACAACCTTCGTCCACAGGTTTATTTACTTTACTTCTTGCAATTACCAAACTTAATCTATCGTGAAACAAATCGTGAGGATCAAATTCATTAAAATTTGAATTGTTGTCACCAAATACAATTAATTTTCTGTCACCAATTGAAGAACTCCAAACACTTTCCGTTCTGCCATTGTAGTCAGATTTATAATCAACACCAATTAATTTTTCAAGTTCAATAATATTGTCGCAACAATAATAGTCGGTTATTTTGTTTGACAATTTCAATTTCAGGTCAAAAGAAGTAGTTAATTTATTAAATTCTTTTACTTTCTCTTTGTTGATTGTATTTTGATAATGGAAAATGTTATTTCCTAGTTTTTCAACCTTCCAGTTTTTAGTGTTGCCTAAAAGTGGTGAGGAAAACACAAACGAATTGTTTTTTTTATGTGCAATAAATTCAAAACTCGCTCTTAAAAATGCCACCCTTTCATTAGTTCCAATATAAGAGACTTGTACCAGGTAATTACTGTCTTTTAATGGAACAAGATTTGTCAAATATGGTTTGTAGAAAAAGTCATCCTTAAGTTTCCCATTTTTTTCAATTCCGTTAATTTGGTCAAGCAAAATAAATGTTTCTATTTTTTCACTTTCAAGAATAAATTTATTTTCTTCGTTAGGTTTCTGTGCAGAAAGTAAAAAGTCATTTACTGAAGTTGTCAAATTCTTACCTTCCATGCTGTCTTTGGGTAAAACAATATTTTGATTTAATCGTAAGGAGTTTGTCTGTGCATTCACGCAAAGTGCTGTGAAAAAAAGTGTCAAAGTATAAATTAATTTCATTTTATGAATTTGTTAAAATGTTGGTCTGTGTCGGGTCCTGCAAAATTGCACCTAACTTATATATTGCCGCAACTTAAAACTACTTTATTGTGCCAATTCGTCCAAAACAGCCAAATCGGCGAAACTTATAGCTCGTTCAGCATTTTCTATTGTTGTAATATTTGTTGGACAAGACACAGAAGCTGACCCGAGTTAAAAATTCAGGTCAACTATGACAAGGTTTTTATTTTTTACTGAACACTATGAAGAGCAGGGAGGTTTTACTTGTAGCCAATTTCCTGTGTCAATTCAATTTTGCTCTTCATGAAATTTCCTGAACCCCTGCCAACTAATTTATTGTTTTCGTCAAGCAGTGTTGAATCTGCAATAAATAAATTTGATGATTTGAACTTGAGTTCCCCGATTGATTTAATTATGCCGGATGTAACAGGCCTCAACAATTGAACATTGAATGATACTGTATAAACAAAAACATCTTTAACTATCGAATTTACTGCAAAGAAAGCGGCATCGTCCAGCATTTTAAAATATACCGATCCATGAATAGCATTTGCGGCATGAAAAAATTTTTCTTCAATTTTTAAAGTGAGTTCCGCCTTTTGATCTGAAATCCTAATAGTAATCCCA
>DASYQG010000032.1:0-13057 GCA_036005825.1 Chitinophagaceae bacterium
AGTTCTGTAAGCGGCGCATTTTCAAATAAAAAAACTCCTTCTTCTTTTGATAAGAATTCAAACCGGGAGGCTTTCTGGTATAGATCGGGTAGTTGCATAATAGAAGCGCAAAGGTAAAGAAGAGTAAATCATTCACTTTATTTGCCACCAGTAATTATTTATAGCATTATTATAATAACTTGTTGTGCTGATGCAGCAAATAAGAGAAAGTATTCGTCTATTTGCTGGACAATTATCTGAACGATCCCGAATAAAGCGGGACGACGCATTTATTCAATAGAAGACAGGAAGATGAACGGAGCGTCGCAATCCCGATAGCGATCGGGACCAAATAGTAATGCGAAAGCCGGTAACACAAATATTGTTTTTCTTTTTATTAGCTATTTCCGCGAAAGCGCAGGAGCAATTCGTCGAATCCCCTGCAAAGCTTTTAACATCATTTCGCTTTAAACAACTTTCAGGTGGTGTTATTTTGCTCAATGCCAGGTTCGCGAACTATCCGGACACACTCAATTTTATTTTAGATACAGGCAGTGGTGGCATTTCACTTGATTCGACTACGGTAGAATATTTTAAGATCATACCCACCCCATCTGATATGACGATCCTTGGTATCGCTGGCACCCGAAAAGTGAGCTTTATATATAATCAAAAACTGCGATTGCCGGGGCTTACTGTCGACAGCTTGAATTTTCACATAAACAATTATGATATTCTTACCCAGGTATATGGTGAAAAGATAGATGGCATCATCGGGTATTCTTTATTGAGTCGCTATATTTTCAATATAAATTATGACAGTTTAAAAATTTCCATTTTTACGCTTGGACGAATGAAATATCCCCGTGGCGGATGGTTGTACGAACCTATCTTACGTACACTACCCGTACAAAATGCAAGAATAAAGGATGCGGTGGCCATCAATTCACGTTTCTTATTTGATATTGGCGCCGGTCTTTGCATGATGCTGAATAAAGATTTTATTGACGACAGTAATTTTTTGAATAAGAAAAGAGTACTCTATGCAAAAGAAGCAGAAGGTGTAGGTGGCAAGATAGATATGCATTTGACTGTGATCAAAGAATTACGAATGGGTCCTTATCGTTTCAGGAATATACCGGTGTTTGTGTTTGATGATACGTATAATCTTACATCCTATCCTTATCTAAGTGGTATTATAGGTAATGATATATTGCGACGGTTCAACCTTATACTGAATTATGCGAAACGTGAGTTTTACTTCATGCCCAATTCTAAATACCTTGAGCCTTTCGATTATGCTTATTCCGGTGTTGAGTTATACTATATAGATGGCAAGATAATCCTGGGGGATGTTGCTACCGGGTCGCCGGCTGCGGCAGCGGGTCTTAAAGAAGGCGATGAACTGATCGGTATCAATAATTTATTGGGGCAAAACATACAGCAATACAAAACGGCACTACAGATAGCAGGCGAAAAAATAAGAATGATCATTAGCCGTGATGGTCAATTAATGGAATTTAATTTTAAGACAAAGAGCATACTTTAGATATCCCCTTCTGCGGTAATTGGCCTACTTTTACAAACTTTTTATTATTAGGTTTTACTATGATACGATTTGAAAAATTTGTATTGACAAACGGCTTAAGGGTGATCGTTCACCAGGACACTTCTACCCCGATGGCTGTTATGAATATTATGTATGATGTGGGAGCAAGGGATGAAGATGCTGAAAGAACCGGGTTTGCTCATTTATTCGAGCATTTGATGTTCGGCGGAAGTATCAATATTCCAAGCTATGATACTCCTTTGCAAATGGCCGGTGGCGAGAACAATGCTTATACCTCGAATGACATTACCAATTATTATATTCAATTGCCTGCTGAAAACCTGGAAACTGCATTTTGGCTAGAGAGTGACCGAATGCTTTCTCTTGCCTTTGGTGAAAAAAGTTTGGATGTGCAGCGCAAAGTTGTTTGCGAAGAATTCAAAGAACATTATCTCAACAAACCTTATGGTGATGTCTGGCATAAAATGCGGGAGCTTGCTTATAAAGTTCATCCCTATCGGTGGATGACGATAGGCAAAGAGCTTTCTCATATTGAAAATGCAAAACTTGATGATGTAAAGAATTTTTTCTTTAAACATTATCGTCCTAATAATGCTATACTTGTTGTTGCCGGAAATGTAACGGTTGAAAAAGTAAAAGAACTTACTGAAAAATGGTTTGGTGACATTCCTGCAGGAGAAAAATATATTCGCAAACTGCCGCAGGAACCGCCGCAAACCGAGGCAAGAAAATTGGAAGTAAACGCCGAAGTGCCTCTCGATGCATTTTATAAGTGCTGGCATATTTATCCCCGCAACGATAAAAGATATTATATCGCCGATCTGATCACGGAAGTTTTAAGCGGCGGCGGTTCATCAAGATTGTTTCAAACATTAGTAAAAGAAAAAAAATTGTTCAGTGCTGTTGAATGTTATCATAGCGGAAGTTTGGATGCAGGTACGTTGGTGATCGAAGGCAAGTTGGTGAAAGGAATAAAAATGGAAGATGCGGAAAAAGCTGTAGAAGCTGAGTTGGAAAAAATGAGAACAGAAAAAGTGACGGCTACTGAATTACAAAAAGTAAAAAACAAAGTAGAGAGCCTGATCGCATTTGAAGACATGAGTCTTACTAACCGGGCAAATAGTCTTGCATTTTATGAGTTGTTGGGTGATGCGGAACAAATGAACCATGAATTGGAAAAGTATAATATAGTTACTGTAGAAGATATTTTAAACGAAAGCAGGGTTATCTTCAGAGCAACGAACAGCAATACGCTTTATTATTTTGCAAAACAAAATTAATGTCGCACTCGCCATTGAATTCGCCAGATAAACATCCCAAGCAGGATTTCCAGGTAGAACGTATTGCTTTTTTCAGTGACGCAGTTTTTGCAATCGCACTTACCCTTTTAATTATTGAATTCAGACCGCCACATGCAGGTAAAGAAACAACCAGTGAGCAACTATGGCATGAACTGTTAGCTATGAAATTCCAGCTTGCATCATTATTACTGAGTTTTGTGTTGATCATCAGTTACTGGATCAGGCATCATACTTTATTTAAATACGTTCATAATTATAACAAGGAGATCATCGTTGCAAATATGTCGATCTTATTCCCGATAATTTTTTTCCCATTTACCACCGCTTTTTTATATGAAAGTGTTGGCGAAGGCCTTAAAAATATAGCCATCCCCTTTAGGTTGTTCTTGCTTAACAATGTACTGACTGGTATTACTACCTATTATTTTTACAGGGTGATAACGAAGAAATATAAAGCACTCTCCTTTCCGATGGAAAAAAAAATTGCCCGGGAATTTGAAGTTAGACTCGTTGTAATATCAGTAACATTTTTGCTGGTTTTTGTTTTGTCATTTGTTTCCCTGGAAGCAGCCATGATCGGGTTAGTTCCACTGGCATTAATGAATTTGTATGATAGATTTATAAAAAAAAATAAAAAGAATGTTGAACAGGAGTATAGCACCACCCATAACTGATGCGGTTAATTTTCATCTTGATCTGAAACCGTATGAAAAGTTCACACTTGACAACGGTGTACCTGTTTATGCAATCAATGCCGGGGCTGAAGAAGTAATGCTGGTGGAGATTGTTTTCTTTGCCGGTAATAGCTTTGAAGAAAAAAATGTTATTGCAGCAGCTACTAATTTTCTTTTAAAGAATGGCACTTCAAAAAAGAAAGCATTCCAGATCAATGAGCATTTTGAATATTATGGTTCATTCCTGAATCGTGCCTGTTATAATGAAACTTCAACGCTTACACTTCACTGTCTTAATAAACATATCGCCGAACTTTTGCCGGTAGTAGAAGAATTAATTATTGATTCAATTTTTCCCGAAGAAGAGCTGGCAATTTTCAAACAAAACCAAAAGCAACGATTAAGCGTCAGCTTGAAAAAAAGTGAATTTGTTGCAGGCAGGTTGATCGATTCCTATTTATATGGAGAAAAACATCCTTACGGAAAATATACCAGCTATGCTGAGTATGATGCTTTGAACAGGGAAGAACTGATATCGTTCTATAATAAACACTATAAGCACGGCAATTGTGTCATCTTTACCGCGGGTAAACTTCCTGCAGGTCTTTTTGAACTATTAAATAAACATTTTGGAAAACTTCCGTTCGGAAATAATTTTCAAAAACCCCTTCATCAAATTTCATCAACAAAAAAGCCCGGTGAAAAATTCAGGATTACCAATGATGAAAATGGTGTACAGGGTTCGATCCGTATTGCAAGAGAATTCCCCAATCGTCATCACCCTGATTTTTTAAAAGTGATGGTGCTGAACAATATTTTTGGTGGATACTTTGGTTCACGATTAATGTCAAACATAAGAGAAGACAAGGGTTATACTTATGGGATTCATAGTTTTCTCCAGGATCATATACAGCAATCGGGATGGCTGGTGAGTACGGAGGCCGGAAAAGATGTTTGCGAAGCTGCAATAGCAGAGATCTATAAAGAAATGAAAAGACTGCAGGTTGAGCCGGTAGGTGAAGACGAAATGCAGTTGGTCAGAAATTATATGATGGGCAGTATCCTTGGCGACCTGGATGGACCTTTTCATATCATTGCCCGGTGGAAGAATTATGTTTTGAATGAGCTTGATGGCAATTATTTTTATAATGCAATTAATACTATCAGGACGGTTTTACCAGAAGAATTACAACAGTTAGCAAAAAAATATTTAAACCCGGAAGAGTTTTATGAGCTGGTAGTTGTTTAGCTTTACTTCAAATCTTTTCAAATGAATTTTATTGTACGTGTATTTCTTATTGCAGCCGTTTCTTTTGCCCTTGCTCAACTTCTCGGCGGGGTACATGTCGCCGATTTCTGGACAGCAATTGCTTTTGCCATCGTGCTTGCACTTATTAATATGTTTATAAGACCATTGTTAATTTTGTTCACTTTACCTGTCACTATTGTAACATTGGGACTTTTTCTATTTGTAATTAATGCACTGGTTGTTTTGCTGGCAAGCAGAATTGTACATGGTTTCACTATCGACAGTTTCTGGTGGGCCTTATTGTTCAGCATTATTTTATCAATTATTGCTTCTGCAATTGATAAAAAAGAGAAAGTGGACCGGCAACGGGTTTAGTTAACTCGTTACTCTATCTTCATATTAAATCTTGTCGCCTGTTCACGGATAATTTTCTCTATCTCACTTTCTAAGGTTTGTGAATTATTCCCGGCTTTTACTTTATTGATCTTTTCATTGGCAATATATGTCTCTCGTTTCTTGCTTATATCCTGTATCTCTTTTTGGATCGCAGCTCTTTCATTGCTTTTTTGATTTATGATAGCTTCGAGCTCTGCTTTATTTTTCTTTCGTAAACTATCAGGCAACGTTTTGTAATCGATTTTGTCTAATATCTTTTTGTCTTCGTCTTTTGCATCAACGAGATCCCAACTGTAATTATAGTATGTTGATTTTTGACCTTTGGCCGCGATCCTGTTGGCACCCACATACCCGTTAATAGAAGCGTTATTAGCATCGGCTGTGGCCTGCATTACTTGTTTTTGTTGACCGTTTGCACCATAATAAATATAGGTACCATTCAATTTATAGTTCAATGTTATTAACGTGCTATCATAAGGTGTCGGTATATCTTCTGGTTTTGCATCTGAATTAATATTTGTAAAACTTCCGTTACCGCATTCGCCTAACAAATTCCAATGTTCCCTTATTCCTTGTAAACGATCACCACAATAAATCGTATTTACGATCACACCTTTCTTTTTTGCTTCTCCACAGGCAAGCGTATATGAAATATTTCCTTGCAAAAAATCTTCGTTACCGGATATAAAAATTACTTTGTAATTAGATGATGTCGTATCCCAGGTCAACTCATTTAATGAAGTATGAATTACATAACCACAATATTCCTCACCGCCATTTGTAGTAAGTTGAAATAATTTTTGTGAAAGATCATCAAGGTCTGAAGTAAAAGGGATGATTTGTTTTACATACCCTTTCCGCAGATCATTATTATCTCTTCCGTATTCATAAAGAGCTATTTCAATTTGTGGCGTTTCACCATTACATTTTGCTTTGCCCATCACATTTACCATTGTCCATAGTTGAGCTTTGGCTTGTTCAATAAGCCCATCCATGCTATTACTTACATCAAGCAGGATAGCAGCCTGGATCTTTGGGTGATCCTTTATCTTTTTTGGAAAGTCCATACTTGTTTCATGATTTGAAGTGGGGGAAAAACTAAGAACGAGGTAGGAAGAAAAAAATGCAATGGCAGGTTTAAAAAGCAGGTTCATGGCAAAAAGTTTTCTTTAAGATGCAAAGACCTTTTTATTTGCATAAAGCCCCTTATTATTTTATCCGTGTTTTAACATTTTAAGAATCCTTACCTCTTTATTTTATAGGTTTGCAACATGACTTTCGACCGCAAGGATCTATCCAGTGAACAACTTATAAGTTTCTACCGTTCATTACTTTGGCCGCGAATGATCGAAGAAAAAATGCTGGTATTATTGCGCCAGGGAAAAATTTCAAAATGGTTTAGTGGTATCGGGCAGGAAGCAATTGCTGTAGGAGCAACGTTGGCATTACAAGAAGACGAATGGATCATGCCACTTCATCGCAACCTCGGCGCTTTTACTACACGAAATATGCCGCTGCATAAATTATTTATGCAATGGCAGGGTGCACAGGAAGGATATAGTAAAGGAAGAGAAAGAAGTTTTCATTTTGGAAATAAGGAGCATCATATCTGTGGAATGATCTCGCATTTGGGTCCGCAATTAGCCATTGCAGATGGTGTGGCATTAGCACATAAACTGAGAAAAGAGAATAAAGTATCATTGGCGTTTACAGGCGAAGGAGGAACAAGCGAAGGAGATTTTCATGAAGCATTGAACGTGGCAGCTGTTTGGGATCTGCCCGTCATTTTTATTATTGAAAATAATGGATATGGCTTAAGTACGCCGGTAAATGAACAATACCGTTGTATTAGTCTTGTTGATAAAGCAAAAGGCTATGGAATGGAAGGGGTGATGATCGATGGTAATAATATTTTAAATGTATATGACACGATCAGAGGAGTAAGAGAGTATTGCATAAAAAATCAGAAGCCGTATTTAATTGAATGTATGACATTCCGTATGCGGGGACATGAAGAAGCCAGTGGTACCAAATATATTCCCCCGGAATTATTTAAAATATGGGAGTTGAAAGACCCGGTAAAAAACTTTGAAGAATATATAAAGTCCATAGGAATAGTTAGTGAAGATGGTGTTCAACAGATCAGAAATGAATTTAAGGAGAAGATAGAAGATGAATTAGCAATTGGTTTTAATACAAGTGTTGTTGTACCGGATACGGAAGAAGAGTTGGAAGATGTTTATGATATCAAACGTGAAATGTCAAATGTGAAAAACGTTGACAATTCAAAACTCTTTCACGTCTCACGTCTCACGTCTCACGACTTGCGCTTAATTGATGCCATCAGCGAAGGACTAAAACAAAGTATGCAACATCATCCCAATCTTGTATTGATGGGACAGGACATTGCAGAGTATGGCGGTGCGTTTAAGATCACCGAAGGTTTTGTAAAAGAATTTGGAAAAGAACGAGTAAGAAATACGCCGTTATGTGAAAGTGCAATTGTTGGTACTGCGCTTGGTCTGTCACTCGAAGGTTTTAAAAGTATGATGGAAATGCAGTTTGCAGATTTTGTTACTGTCGGTTTTAATCAGATCGTAAATAATCTTGCAAAGATCTATTATCGCTGGAGACAAAATGCGGATGTAGTGATCCGCATGCCAACAGGTGGCGGTGTTGGGGCCGGGCCTTTTCATAGTCAAAGCAATGAAGCATGGTTTACAAAAGTGCCGGGGCTGAAAGTTGTTTATCCATCAACACCAATTGATGCAAAAGGATTATTGATCGCTGCGATCAATGATCCCAATCCTGTAATGTATTTTGAGCACAAAGCATTATATCGTTCAGTAAGCGGACCAGTGCCCGAAGAATATTATGAAATAGAAATTGGTAAAGCAAGACATGCAAGAGAAGGTGATGAAGTTTCTATTATTACTTACGGAGCAGGTGTGCATTGGGCAGAAAATTATGCTGCCGAACATCCTGAAATTTCTATAGATATCTTAGATCTAAGAACATTAGCGCCACTTGATTATTTTTCTATTCGTGAAGCTGTACAACGAACCGGAAGAGTTTTGATCTTACATGAAGACACATTGATTGGCGGCATTGGTGGAGAGATCGCTGCCTGGATCGCTGAAAATTGTTTTGCTATTCTTGATGCGCCGGTGATGCGTTGCGCATCTTTAGATACACCTGTCCCCTTCAATATTGAATTGGAAAAGAATTTTATGGCCGCACACAGGATTCATGAGTCAATAAAAAAAATCATTGAATATTGATGATATTTTTTTCTTACGGAAAATACGGAAGGCTAATGATAAACCACTCTTTTTATACTACAATTGCATAGTAGTTTTTATTTTTTACAAGAGCAATTCTTTTATTTCATCCTAATATCTAACCTTTTGGAGCGACAGTAAAAATACTATTGACATGGGTTAAGTAGGCGTTTTCGAACAATCTCTTCCAATATAATGGATGAACTTCTATTTTTAAGTTTGGAATAAATCGAATCTTTTAGCGTTTAAAATCCATGTCCATGAAAAGAACAATTACACTTGCTGTTCTATTTTTTTCACTATTTCATTGCAGAGGGCAAAATATTGCGCCATCTGTTATTAATGCAGGTGGTGGAACTTTCCAGGCAGGGTATTACCAATTTGAATGGAGTATTGGTGAATTGGCCCTTATAGGAGAAATGAGTAGTTCTAACAATTCTCTCGTCATTACAAATGGTTTTATTCAGCCCTTTATTCAATACCCAGCAACTAATAACATCAATAGTTTTTTTACTAAGGATGAGATCAAAATTTTTCCCAATCCTGCTTCAAGCTATGTTGAAATAAATTTTTTTACTAAACAAAAGGGAAGAATTACTCTTAGCTTTTACGATGGTTCTGGCAGAAAGATCCTGACAGTTACTGATTCATATTATGGCGTTGGTCTAATCAAGAGAATTCCTGTTACCCATTTACCAAATGAAGTATATATGCTTCATGTGGATCTTAACGCTGACCAGGGATATTCTTCAAAAAGGGGAGTTTATAAAATTGTCAAGATTAAATAAATATTAAAAAAAATCATTGGATATAAAAGTCACCATTATGAAACAAATATTACTTCTATTATTTATTTCGGTCTCTTCTTTTGTTTACAGCCAGGTTCCCAATCAAATCAATTACCAGGCTGTAGCCCGTAATTCTGTTGGTAATGTTTTACCAAATAAAAAAATTATGGTTCGCCTGAGCATTCATGAAGGGAGTGCCGTCGGAACCATTGTTTATAAAGAATCGAGAACGATAACTACAAATAATTTTGGTCTATTTAATATTGCAATTGGAAGTCCGGGTGCCGACAATACCACAGGAACGATTAGCGGAATTGATTGGAGTACTGCGGCAAAATTCATACAAGTGGAAATTGATCCAGATGGTGGTTCTAATTTTATTAATATGGGCGCTGCTCAGTTATTGTCTGTACCATATGCCTTATATGCAGGTAGCTCGTCTACGGGAACACCAACAGGCGTTGCCGGTGGAGTATTGACCGGAAATTATCCAAATCCATCTATAGCTAGTGGAGCAATTACTCAATCAATGATTGCGAATGGAGTAATACCAACATCGTTACCTCCAAATGGAAATGCAGGTGGTGACCTAACAGGTTCTTATCCAAATCCAACAATTAACAATGGTGCAATCACTAATGGAAAATTAGCTGACAATGCGGTAACGACTTCAAAAGTTGTTGACGGATCGATAACATTAGCTAAACTTGGTCCTGATGTAATTCTTGGCTCAGGTGGAATTCCCATCGGGCCGGCGGGTGGTGACTTAACCGGCACTTACCCTAACCCTGCAATTACTAATGGAGTAATTACGACAGCTAAACTCGCGGATAATTCTGTAACAACTTCAAAAATTCTTAATGCTTCTGTTACAAGTGCAAAACTTGCTGCCGGTGTTATTCCAACTTCTCTACCTCCTAACGGAACTGCGGGTGGTGATCTTACAGGTTCTTATCCAAATCCAACTATTAATAATGGAGTAATTACTACAACCAAGCTGGCTGATAATTCTGTAACAACGTCAAAAATTGTTAATGCTTCTGTTACAAGTGCAAAACTTGCTGCAGGTGTTATTCCAACTTCTTTACCTCCAAATGGAACTGCGGGAGGTGATCTTAATGGAACTTATCCTAACCCAACAATTAACAATGCGGCAATCACTACAACTAAGCTGGCTGATAATTCTGTAACAACGTCAAAAATTATCGATGCTTCTGTTACAAGTGCAAAACTTGCTGCAGGTGTTATTCCCACTTCTTTGCCCCCAACTGGAACTGCGGGTGGCGATCTTGCAGGTTCTTATCCGAATCCTTTGGTAAGTAAGATTCAAAATATTGCGGTCAGTAATACTGCTCCCGTAAATGGACAGGTATTAAAATTTAATGGAGCACAATGGGTTCCTGCGACTGATGATATTGGCACCGGAGGTGGTAGCAATCCAACCGGTCCTGCAGGTGGTGATCTTTCTGGAACCTATCCGAATCCAACTCTTGCTTCAGGTTCTGTTACAACTCCAAAGATTGAAAATGGTGCTATAATTACTCCTAAACTTGCAGATGGTGCAGTGAGCTCAAATAAACTTGCAGATCTTTCTGTAACAACTGCAAAGGTCGTCGATGGTGCTATTACAAGTACTAAACTTGCTGCGGGTGTTATTCCAACATCATTGCCCCCAAGTGGAACTGCGAGCGGTGATCTTTCAGGTTCTTATCCAAATCCAACAGTAAATAAAATCCTGGGAGTAACTGTAACGACGACGGGTGCCGCAAATGGCCAGGTTTTGAAATTTAACGGTGCAAGTTGGGTACCCGGAACTGACAATACTGGTAGTGGAGGTAGTCCAACTGGTCCTGCTGGTGGTGATTTAACTGGTTCTTATCCGAATCCGACCATTAATACCGGTGTAATTACCACAACTAAAATTGCTGATGGTTCAGTTACAAGTGCAAAACTTGCTGCAGGAGTTATTCCAACTTCATTACCTCCTAGTGGAACTGCTGGTGGTGATCTGACAGGTTCTTATCCTAATCCAACTATTACTACTGGCGCAATTACAACAACTAAACTTGCTGATAATTCTGTAACGACATCAAAGATCATTGACGCTTCTGTTACAAGTGTAAAACTTGCTGCGGGAGTTATACCAACTTCATTACCTCCTAATGGAACTGCTGGCGGTGACCTGAACGGCACTTATCCGAATCCTACTTTAAATAAAATCCAGGGAATTAATGTAACTGCAACCGGCGCAACTACAGGCCAGGTTTTGAAATTCGATGGTATTAGCTGGGTGCCCGGCACTGATAATACTGGTAGTGGCGGTGGTGCAACCGGGCCAGCAGGCGGTGATTTAACTGGCACTTATCCTAACCCAACAATTAATAACGGAGTAATTACAACAACTAAACTTGCCGATAATTCAGTAACAACTTCAAAAATTGTTGACGCTTCTGTTACGAGCGCAAAACTTGCAGCGGGAGTTATTCCAACTTCATTGCCTCCAAATGGAACTGCCGGTGGTGATCTGACAGGTTCCTATCCTAATCCTTTAGTTAGTAAAATTCAAAACATTGGAGTTAGCAATACGGCACCAACGAATGGTCAAATTTTAAAATTCAATGGTACGCAATGGGCGCCAGCCGCTGAATCTGGTGGTAGCTTTACTTTACCATATTCGTCCAGTGCAAGTAATGCCGCAAACCTGATGTCGTTAACAAATACAGGAACTGGTAGTGGCTTAGAAGGTATTAACTCTTCTACAAATGCAAATGCATTTGGAGTAATTGGAAAAATAACATCTGTATCACCAGGCACATCTTCATCTGCTATCAGAGGTATTAATAGTGGAACCAGTACTAATGGAAATGGTATATGGGGAACTCATAATGGAATGGGTGCAGGTGTTTATGGAAATTCTCAATCCGGAAATGGTCTTCATGGATTCTCAGTAGATGGAAATGGGGTTTTTGGAACAAGTACAAATTATACTGCTGGTTACTTTGATCTTTCAAATGTTTCAAATGCATCCGATGCACTTTTTTCTCATACTGTTGGTACAGGTAGTGGCAGCACTGCAATCAGTGAAAACGGAAATGGTCTTTGGGGAATAACCTATAGCGCTTCAGCAGCCGGAGTATTAGGATATAATACGGGTGGTGGTGAAGCCATCGTTGGTCGTACTGTTAGTAATGTATCCAGCGCAGTTGTCGGAAGAAACGATGGAACTTATGCTGGAGTACAGGGAATAGCCGGAGCAGATAATGGAATTGGTGTACTTGCCCAGGCCAATGTGGACGGAACTTTAAACAGTTCTGCATTGGTTGCATCCGTTGTTGGTACAGGTAATGGTAACCCCGCAGTTTTCAAAGCAAATGGTTCCAATGTTGCAAGAATTGATAAAACAGGTAAAGGATTTTTTAATGGCGGTACACAAAACAGCGGTGCTGATATCGCAGAAGCATTTGATGTAAATGGTAACATAAAAGAATATGAAGCAGGCGATGTGCTTGTTATTTCCACGGACAAAGACAGGTCGGTTGAAAAATCCAGTCAGCCTTATTCAACATTGGTAGCAGGTGTATATGCAACAAAACCTGGTGTTTTACTTACCGAAGAAAATATTGATACCGAATTAAAAGGAAAAGTTCCGATGGGAGTTATTGGAGTAATACCTACTAAAGTTTGTCTTGAAGGAGGCGCTATTAAAAGAGGCGATTTGATCGTTACTTCATCTATGCCGGGTGTTGCTATGAAAGCAGATCCTGACAAAGTGAAAATAGGACAGGTTATCGGAAAAGCATTGCAGGATTATAATGAAAA
>DASYQG010000033.1:0-2092 GCA_036005825.1 Chitinophagaceae bacterium
TATACCATCCATCATGGGAAGCTCAAGCATATAATTAAAGGGTCCCATTTGCTGTTCAATGCATTTATGCATGTAATAATATGTCTTATCCATATCTCTTAATGACCACCAAACCATCATCAGGTCAGGGTCGAGAACAGCCTGTGGTTCTTCAACTTGTCGTTGCTCAATTTTTTTAATGATATCAAGCGCCTTTTCTTTTTCGCCCAGCTTGCCGTAGGCAAAGCCAAGTGGCGCTAACCCTTTCAATGGATGATTTGTCAGCCGATGAACTTCTGTAAAGTATCCTGCGGCTTTATGCCAATCGCCTTTCAATCCATAACACCAACCTTTTGTTTCAAGAGCTACTCTCATTTGCGGATTCATTTCCAACAGCCGGTCGGTAATGCGTATCGCATCATCATACTGGTTATTCATGATATAGGCTTCGGCCAGCAAATGATTAAGGTGTGGCGCCAACGGATCATTCAGCGATGCCTTTTCAAGAATTTTTATAGCCTCATCTTTTTTTCCGATAAGTATGTGAAATAATCCAAGCACATCGTAAGCTTCCGAGTGCGCCGGGGCCAGCTGAATTGCTTTTTGTAATGATTCGTATGCAGCTTTGGGGTTCCATTTGTAAAACATGTGTGCATTGGCTTTAGCCAAATGACTTTCAGCGATCGTATCATCAAGCTGTAATGCTTTTTCACTGTATTCATTTACTATTTTAAATGCCTTTTCAGGTTTTACCTGCCCGGTGGCACCAAGATAAGCGTAAGTGCCAGCGATGTAAGCATAAGCTTCTGCATAATTTGGTTCAAGCTGAATTGCCTGCTCGAACAGATCAATTGCCTTCAGCATATCTGCGGGAGTGATCTTGCTGCGGAAATAAAGGCCTTTTAAAAAAAGTGTGTACGCTTCTATATTTTTCGTTGGCGCTTTAACAAGTTGTTCTGTTTGCTTTGACAATGAAAGATTCTCTCTAAGCCGGTTGGCAATAATGCTGCTGATCTCATCCTGTACCACAAAAATATCAGTGAGGTCACGATCATAATTCTCGCTCCAGATATGATAACCATCTGCCGCATTGATCAACTGTGTAGTGATACGAACCCTGTTGCCTGCTTTTCTTACACTACCTTCTAATATCTTGTCGACATTTAGTTTGATCGCTATTTCACGTACATCATCATGTTTTCCTTTGAAAGCAAACGCTGAAGTACGGGATGTCACCTGCAACCCATCCACTTTAGTCAGTGCATTTAATAACTCTTCAGTAATACCGTCGCTGAAATACTCATTTTCTGGATCGGCACTCATATTTACAAACGGTAAAACGGCAAGACGATTAGTGGGTTGTTTTGTTTTTCCTTTTAATTCATCACGGGATGGAACAACAATTCCTTCGTTGGCAATAGCAAAAAGATGCACCGGCTGTTTTACGTTTTTTAATTCAAAAAAACCAAGGTCATGGGTTTTTATATTCTGATGATTTTTTATTTCATCATATACTTTTTCTGAAATAAAAACCCCACCGGGCACGGCCATTGATTCAATGCGTGATGCAAGATTGACGCCGTCACCGAAAATGGAATCATCTTCCATCACCACGTCGCCGGTATGAATGCCAATGCGTAATTCCACTTTAGGTTCTAATTGTAATTGTTGTTGAATGGAAATAGCGCAGTTCACACTGTTTATAACGCTGTTGAAAATAGCGAGTGAACCATCGCCATAGTTTTGCAGAACTTTTCCATCATGCTCTGCAATAGCCGCATCCAGCACATCTTTGAAACGCTTTCTTTTCTGCCGCGCAAGATGTTCGTTATCCTGCATCAATGCAGTATAACCGGTCATGTCGGCGAATAATATAGCGGCGAGCTGTCGCATGACGTAAATGTAAGAAACACCCAGCTTCTCCGAAGGTGTAATTTTATAAGCTAAACAATAAAAGTATAAGCAATCGCTGAGACATACCAGTTATATCTGTTACAGAATTATTTTTTCTAAATGGTTGTTTTTTCCAGTAAGTAAAACTGCGCCAACACCACTCCATTGGACCAAAACGAAAATAATGAAGCCAGATATTACTATAGATGATTTGTAGTGC
>DASYQG010000034.1:0-2166 GCA_036005825.1 Chitinophagaceae bacterium
GTGCATTGTATTTATGACGCACCACATAAGGACCAGAAAAGTTTTGTGCGTATTCAATACAAGTGTCTTTCCCATCACCAAATTTCCAGCAGATAACTCGAGGCAATTTGTTATTGTTATGTGATGGTATCGCTTTGAACCCTGCAACTAAAAGATCATTAGTGTTTGTGGCAGGAATTCTTTCAAAGTCCGCGCCGCACCTGTCAGGTTCATTTATAGTAACAGGTTTACACTTCGATGCTTCGCAACCGCCATCATAAAGAATCTTTACACAAACCTCATATGTTCCGGGATGATTGTATTTATGTCTTAGAAGATAAGTTCCTGTAAATGTTGTGGGATATTCAATACAAGTATCACGACCATCGCCAAACGACCAGCAGATCTTTTTTGGTTTTTTATTATTGTTATGCCATGGCAATGCTTTGAAAGTAACATCTAAAGGACTAATGCTTGGTGTTAATGCAAGCTTTTCAAAATCGGCCCGGCATGCATCTGGAATTGTAACGTAAACCGGTTTGCATTTTGTTGCTTCGCAACCACCTTCGTAAACAATTCTTACACAAACCTCATAAACACCCGGTCGCTGGTAATAATGAACTACTGTATAAGGGCCGGAATTTGTGTTTGAATATTGAATACAAGTGTCCTTACCATCGCCAAACTTCCAGCATAAATAAACAGGTCTTTTTCCTTCACTATTCCATGGCTCCGCTATAAACTTTTTGCTTAGCGTTGAATTAGGCGTTGGGCGTTCTTCAAAATTTGCACGACATGTTTCCTCAGGAGAATTTGTATTATCCGTTGGTTCATCAATTACTACAACTGAAGTAATGTTTGTGGTTTCAAAAACATGATCCAAGGGATTAATGCTTGGCTGACTGTTAGTTTTCGTTGCGACCAGGACAAAAAATAGTCCTGCCACAAGGGCGTAGAGTTTCCTCATAACATGAGTTTTTTAGTGACACGATAGTTTTTCGAACAAGGTCAGGAATACGCAGCCAGGTTTTGTGACCGAAGACACATAACGTAGTTTAAGCAGTCATAAACTTTTTTTGAGAAACAAAAGACCTAGCTCACGCCTTTCTGATGATCAACAATGAATTGAATGATCTCTTCAAGAGGCGTATTTATACGGGATATAGCATCATTGATATCTTCACGGCTCACCTGTGCAGCAAAGGCCGGGGATTTCAATCTTTTTAAAACACTTTTTACTTCTAATCCTTCATATCGTGTCGGACGTATAAGTGCCGCAGCATGTACAAAGCCTGATAATTCATCGAAAGCATAGATCATTTTATCCATAGTATTGTTTGGCTCTACGCCAAAGTAACCTGGTCCGTGAGAAGCTATACAATGAATAACATCAGGATCGATATTTCTTTTTTCTAATTCTTCAATGATAATTCTGCAATGATCGTCAGGATATTTTTCCCAATCAGCATCATGCAATAACCCGGCGAGTTCCCATTTCAAAGCAGTTTGTTCATCTGCATTTTCTTTTTCTATTGCCCACGCCTTCATTACTGCTGCTACCTGTTTCATGTGTAAACGAAGGCGTTCATTCGGCACCCATTCATTTAATAATGCATGTGCTTCTTCAATAGTCATTAAGTTACCTGCATTTGCAGGATCGCCAAAGCTGTTGCGGTCAAGTTTGTGAGACATCAGAAAGGAATTTTAAGAATGGCAAGATAATAATTAATAGAAACGGTAACTCACAGGATAAAAATGTTTGTTTACCGAAATTGACAACCTTGTAATCGCAAGCCTTAGTAATTTACATCGAAATTAAACCAGCGATAAATGTCACTAAGAATTACAGGTAGAGCTCCATCCGGAAAACATTTGGAGAAATTAAAGCAATCACCGAATTATAAAAAAAATGCTTTTCAGAATTTGTCTGACACCCCGATGAAGCCAGATGATATTTCTTATTGGAAAATCATGAAAGAATTCATTCATAAGAATAAAAACACTGCACCACCTGGTTTATTGCCTTCGGTAAAAACTGATCTCGGTAAATTGAATTCATCAAAGCCAATTATCGTTTGGTTTGGACATTCATCTTATTTGATTCGTATTGAAAACAAAAACTTTCTTATTGACCCTGTCTTTAGTGGTAATGCAGCTCCTTTATCGTTTATGATAAAAGCTTTTCCG
>DASYQG010000035.1:0-7614 GCA_036005825.1 Chitinophagaceae bacterium
TAATTAAAGCAAGAATAAATGAGATCCCGATCTTAAGAAAGGATTTTATTATAGATGAATACCAATTGATAGAAGCGAAGTCGATTGGAGCTGATGTAATATTGCTGATCGCCGCATGTTTAACAGTGGATGAGGTTAAACAATTAGCATCTTTTGCAAAAAATCTTGGATTGGAAGTTTTATTGGAACTTCATGCCGAGGAAGAGCTTAAACATATTTGTGATGAGACAAATATTATAGGTATTAATAACCGGAACTTAAAAACTTTTGAAGTGGATATCGAAAGAAGTTTGCGGATGGCTGAAAAGATCCCTTTTCCTAAATTTAAGGTAGCGGAAAGCGGGATCAGCAGTGTAAATGATATTTTACTTTTTAAACAACATGGCTTTGATGGTTTTCTTATTGGGGAAAATTTTATGAAGGCCACTAACCCAACGATTGCTTTTGCTGAGTTTGTAAAACAATTAAAAGCAAAAGCACATGAAGATTAAAATTTGTGGAAACACATTGCCTCAACAGGTAAGTGCCCTTGATGAGCTGGGAGTCACATTTGCCGGGTTTATTTTTTATCCAAAGTCGCCGCGGTACATGGTGCAGAAAATAAGCCCGGAGAAAATGCGGCAAATCAAAGGGAAAATTATCAAAGTAGGAGTGTTTGTAAACCCTACTTATGAAGAGTTGATGAAAACGGTAGAAGACTATAGATTAGATATGGTGCAATTACATGGTGATGAAAACCCGAAGTTCTGTGACAAGATCGCTGATTATATTTCTGTGATCAAAGCTTTTCGCCTGAGTGATAATGACAGTATCATGCATATGACACAACCATATACTGAAGTATGTGATTTTTTTATGTTCGATACATTGGGGGTTGGTTATGGTGGAACGGGTAAAAAATTTGATTGGACGATATTGCAGCAATCGCTTCCGCTTAAACCATATTTTTTAAGCGGAGGCATTGAACCGGGTGATGAAAAAAAGCTGGAGGAATTTATTGGCACACCAGCAGGAGAAAAACTATTTGCTATTGATCTCAATACAAAATTTGAAATTGGACCGGGGGTGAAGGATGTGAACAGCATTAAAAAATTTGCCGAAAATTTGGGAATTAAAAAGTCAAGTAAATGAATATTAAAGTTTGTGGTATCACACAGTTTAAGCAGTTGCAGCAATTGGACGCATTGAATATTGATTATGCCGGGTTGATCTTTTATAAGGATTCGCCACGGTATATGGGCGGTAAGATCACTGGTAAGCAAATTAAAGACGCTGATTTTGATATAAAGAAAGTGGGAGTGTTTGTAAATCCTACTTATTCGGAATTGCTGGATGCGATTGATGAATACGGTTTGGATATCGTACAACTGCACGGTAATGAAACGCCGGAAATGTGTGAGGAACTAAGTGGAGAAGTGGAAGTGATAAAAGCGTTTCGAATTGCCGGGGATGAATCAATTAACATAGATGAAATGGTAATGCCTTATGATGCAGCTTGTGATTTTTATCTTTTTGATACAGCAGGGTTGAAAGAAAGTTTTGGTGGCACTGGTAAGCAATTTGACTGGTCAATATTGAAGAAAGCGAAAATTGAAAAACCATTTTTTCTCAGTGGTGGCATTGGCCCGGATGATGCACAAAAAGTAAAAGCATTTAAGCATCCAGATTTTTTTGCCATAGATGTGAACAGCAAGTTTGAATTGGCACCGGGTATAAAAGATATGGCTGCTATATTGAAATTTTTGCAAGGGTTTAAATAATGATGCAATGAAAACAGACGATGAAGTGATTTTGATCCTTCGCTTCGATCTGGATAAACTGCGACGCTATTGTTAAATAGCGAACAGGAACTTCAACGGAGTGTCGCAACAGGCGATACCATGAAAGATTGAAGATGGTATTAAAAAATTTAAAATGTCAAAGACAGTAACATATCAACAGCCAAATGAATTTGGTTATTACGGAAAATTCGGTGGCGCTTATATTCCTGAAATGCTTCATCGCAATGTGGAAGAACTCAAGAGCCGATATTTGGAAATAATGAATGAAGCATCTTTTCAAAAAGAGTTTCATGAATTGCTGAGAGATTATGCAGGCAGACCAACGCCTTTATATCACGCAAAGAGACTGAGTAGTAAATATGGAACAACGATCTTTCTGAAGCGGGAAGATCTTTGTCATACCGGTGCTCATAAGATCAATAATACCATTGGGCAGATATTGCTTGCACAGCGATTGGGGAAGAAAAGAATTATTGCTGAAACAGGTGCTGGTCAACATGGAGTTGCTACTGCAACTGTTTGTGCATTGAAAGGTGTTGAATGTATTGTATACATGGGTGAAAAAGATATTGAACGGCAGGCGCCGAATGTGGCAAGAATGAAAATGCTGGGAGCAACAGTGATCCCTGCAACTTCAGGAAGTAAGACATTGAAGGATGCAACAAACGAAGCGATCCGCGACTGGATAAATAACCCGAACGATACACATTATATAATTGGAAGTGTTGTTGGGCCGCATCCTTATCCTGATATGGTGGCAAAGTTTCAAAGTGTGATAAGTGAAGAAATGCGAAAACAATTGTTGGAGAAAACAGGAAGTGAATTGCCGCATTCGGTTATTGCTTGTGTTGGAGGTGGCAGCAATGCGGCTGGTGCATTTTATCATTTTTTGGATGAACCTTCTGTGCATTTGATCGCTGTGGAAGCGGCAGGTCATGGCATCAATAGTGGATTGAGTGCTGCAACAACTCAATTGGGTAGACCGGGTGTTTTGCATGGAAGTAAAAGTTTGGTGATGCAAACAGAAGATGGACAGATTGTAGAACCGCATAGTATTTCTGCAGGTTTGGATTACCCTGGTATCGGTCCATTGCACGCTCATTTATATGATAGCGGTCGTGCAAAATTTTTAAGTGCAACGGATGAAGAAGCATTGGCTGCTGCATTTGAATTAGCAAAACTGGAAGGAATTATTCCAGCATTGGAAAGTGCACATGCATTGCATGCGTTGAATATTTTGAAATTTAATAAAAATGACAAAGTGGTGGTTTGTTTGAGTGGGAGGGGGGATAAGGATCTGGCGACTTATATGCAGCATCTTTGACCTCACCCCATCAATATTTTTCAATTTTGAAAACTCTGCTTCCCCTCTCTTTAAGGAGAGGGGGTGAAGACTCTGCAGTCACAAAAGAGTTTCATGGGGTGAGGTAGGTATGAGGAGTTGAAAGAGTATTTAAAAATTGAAGATATGACTGAATCATACAACGATAATTTACATAAGGAAGCGATTGGTAAATTATATCAATTTGGAAAAGAGTTAAGACAACAATCAACAGAGGCCGAAAAACTATTATGGACTGAATTAAGAAATAAAAAAATAAATGGACTAAAGTTCAGAAGACAGCATCCGATTGATAAATTTATTGTGGACTTTTATTGCCATGAGAAAAAATTGGCCATTGAATTGGATGGTGGAGTTCATGATAAAAAAGTAAACAAGGAGTATGATGAAGCAAGAACAGCAATGCTTGCAGGACTTAATGTTATTGTTTTAAGATTCAAGAACGAAGATGTAATAAATAATATGAAAGATGTGCTTGAGAAAATAAGTTATATGGCAGATATGCTGAATACAAATGTTTAGATGAAAAGTCAATACTGAGGTATAATTAATAAACAACAGCCCGGACCTTCTTTCCTTAAGGAGGAGGACGGGAGTGAGGTAATTATGAGCAGAATAAAAAAGTTATTTACCGAAAAGGCAAGCAAAGTTCTAAACGTCTACTGCACTGCAGGCTATCCTCAATTATATTCAACACTTGAGGTATTAAAGGCATTGCAAAAAAGTGGAGTAGATATCATCGAACTCGGAATGCCTTACAGCGATCCACTTGCAGATGGCCCGGTCATTCAGCAAAGCAGCGGCATAGCTCTTGCAAATGGGATGACGATCAAAAAACTTTTTGAACAATTAAAGGATCTTAGAAAAGAGATAACAGTTCCTGTTGTATTGATGGGCTATATGAACCCGGTTTTGCAATATGGTTTTGAGAAATTCTGTGCCGATGCGGCGGCGGTTGGCATTGATGGATTAATCCTTCCTGATCTTCCCGAACACGAATTTGAAACTGAATACGGCGATATTATTAAAAAACATGGTCTTGATTTTGTTTTCCTGGTTACTCCAGAAACAAGTGAAGAACGGATAAAAAAGCTGGATAAATTAAGCAGCGGATTTTTATATGCTGTTTCATCCTCATCAACAACAGGCAGTGACAAGAATATGACCTATGTAAAGACATATTTGCAAAAACTAAAAGGCTTGAACCTCAAAAACCCTGTACTTGTAGGTTTTGGGATAAAAGATAGATCAACCTTTGAAGCGGCTTGCGCCAATGCCAATGGGGCCATTATCGGTACCGCATATATAAAAGCACTTGCAGAACCCGGTAATGTAGCCGACATTACCCGCAAATTTTTGGAGACTATTAAGGTTTAATAACTATTTGACCGGGAATTTTTTTATTATTTTTACAGGCATATCTCAAAAAACATTATGAAAACAATTTTGACGTTCATTTTTCTTGGCCTCTTACATACTAACCTTTTCGCGACTACTGATAAGGACACAAGTTTTACTATTAATGGTAACATGGTCGGTTTTAGGGATAGCACCGAAGTAAAACTCGAAGACCAGAATACCGGCCTGCAGTTGGCTTCCGGCAGGATCATAAAAGGTAAGTTTACTTTAAAAGGTAAATTAACGGAGCCAACACTTTGCTGGCTAAAAATTGCCGGCGACGAGGATCAATACATTTATGTTGAGAATAAAACTATTTCAGTAACAGGAATAAAACCGATCAAAACAAATTATAAAGTAACCGGCTCGCAATCGCATAATGATTTTATGGATTTTCAAAAAACCTTTAATCAAGTGATCGTTCGGTTGCAAACAATTGTACCGGTTATTAATTCAACTCCCTATGGTCCGCAACGGGATAGTATGATGCTGATCTATTACGGTATCCAGGATACAATTCAAAAAAATATTGATGCCTATATCGATAAGCATTTGTCATCTTTCGTTTCTCCTTTTGTTTTGTTTGTGACTACACAGTTTTATGAAGACCCGGTTTTGCTTGAACAAAGATTTCTACGCTTGGATTCTACCGTAAGAAGCATACCGACTGGTATAAGTTTAAAAAATTATATTGATTTTAATAAGGTAGGCGCTGTTGGAACCAGTGCACTCGATTTTACCCAACCAGATACGTCTGGTGTGCAGATATCGTTATCATCTTTTAAGGGCAAATATGTATTAGTTGATTTCTGGGCCAGTTGGTGCGGCCCATGCAGAATGGAAAACCCAAATGTTGTTGCGAGCTTTAATAAATTCAAATCGAAAAATTTTACTGTGTTGGGGGTTTCATTAGATCGTCCGGGACAAAAAGAAAACTGGCTGGCGGCAATACATAAGGACAATCTTACATGGACACATGTCAGCGATCTTTTATTCTGGAACAATGCCGCTGCAAAGCTTTATCGTATCAGCGGTATCCCATTCAATATTTTAGTGGATCCGCAGGGGAAAATTATCGGTAAAAACCTTCGTGGCTCCGACCTTGATACCAAACTCTGCCAGGTATTAGGCTGTAATTAGTAAGTTTATTTTTGTTACCAGCTTTATTACTACTTTTTAGCTTCTGTTGCGTCGCACTCTTGTACATTCTGTATTTTTTTTCGGCAATTATCAAAGGTTAAGGTTTATTTTATTACAAACCCTGGGTTAAAACCCAGAGCAATTCATTGCAGCTAATAGTTCGAAGCTCATAACTCAAAGCTTATCTTAATTCACATCTTTCCCTGCTTTAAGTTTATCAATCATTGTTTGAATATTGGTTTTGTTTTGCGCATCAGTGATGGCCATTGCTTTGTTAGCATAATCCAAGGCTGTTTTATAATCTCCATTGGCTGAATATCCACGCACCAAACCAACCAATGTGGTCATCTGGTTTGGATTTTTCTCAAAGTTCATTTTAAAAACTTCCAATGCCTCCTTCGGTTTTTTCTGACCGATCAATGAACGTCCATAACCATGAATCTCGAACATTGAGGCTGTTGGTAACATCTTTTTCATAAGAGCCGATGCCTCATCGCTTCTTCCCAATTTATCAAGTATCTGGGCTTTTGTACTTGCAGCCTGGAAACTCCTGTCACCTCCAAATGATCTGCTGGTTGCTGAGTCGGCCCATAGCAATGCTTCATTAAGATTTACGTTGCGCTGAAGACACCATTGTGCGGCCTGGTCCCAGCTTTCCCATAAAAATCCTTTCTCAGTTTGCAATTCCCGGTGAAATGATGCTAGTTGTGTTTGTACATAATCCACTTCAACTTTAAATGGGATCATTAATTTTTCCCATGACAACGCAATGGTTGCACTATTTTCTGTTTCATTCATGAAATCATATTTCAGCCACTCAACTGACTTGTCTAATGCAGCAGGTTTTACTTTTACTCTCAATGCATCTTCCTTATCGTTATAAAAGAAGCTTCCCCAGGATGTAGAATTTTTGGAGAAAATCAATGTGCATTCATTCGGATCAAAAGCAATAAAAAATCCATATTTGCCGGCAGCTAAAGACTGGCCTTCTATTTTTACATCCGTCGAAAATTCCATCGTGGTATTTTCATTAGAGCCGGCTCTCCACGGTGCTGCTTTTGAGCTTCCGAATCCCTGGTCGGTATAACCAACCGGAATCAGTTGTCCCCAAATTTTTCCTTCCCGGCCTTTTACTCCGGGTCGATCATAGTTGATAACAACTTTTGTTAAACCAATTTGCTCACCCACAACTGATTTTTTATTACCACCACTTGGTAACATAGTTAATGGGATCTGTGAATAACAGATCAGGCTAATCAGAAACAGTATGGACAGGATTGAAATATTCTTTTTCATAAGCAATTTTTTTTTCTTCAACTCAAATCTAAAAAGTTAGATGATGTCAAATCATTATTTGTTTCATTCGGAGAATAGAACTGATAAAGGATTATTTACACAGCTTTAATGGTAATTATACTTCACAATTTGGAGCAAAAAAACATTTTTGAGAATCAGCTTTTTATGGCTTTTGGGATAAATTTTACTCACATTTTTCTTTACTATGGCATTGACTTTGAAACTGAGAGAATATAAAAATCAGATTATTATGAAAAAGTTTTTTTTGGTCTTATTGGTGGCGGCAGGATCTATTATTAGTAAACCAGTTACAGCACAAGTCAGCATTAATATTAATATCGGTTCGCAGCCTGCGTGGGGACCAGTAGGATATGATTATGTGGAATATTATTATTTGCCGGATATTGAAGCATACTATTATGTACCCAGGCATCAATTCGTTTATCTCAGTAATGGAAGATGGATATTTGCAACTTCCTTGCCAAGCCGGTACAGATCTTATAATTTGTACAATGGGTACAAAGTTGTAATAAATGAACCACGGCCTTACTTGAGTTTTTCCACACATAGAGTTACTTATGCAAAATATAAAGGAAATAACGGCAGACAGGTAATAATCAGAAACAGTAATGACCCGAAATACTATGTGGTGAAAGG
>DASYQG010000036.1:0-3119 GCA_036005825.1 Chitinophagaceae bacterium
AATGTCATTGGCACCATTGTTTCCCCTTCCTCATCACCAGCATAGAAATAAATCTTTGCACTTACTTTTTTACCTTTTGCTTTTATATCATCAAAGATTTTAGGGCCAACCCAAAATGCAGGAGAGAAAACTCCGGCTCCGCCAAAGACTTTCGGATATTTTAATACTGCGTACATGGATAAAAGTCCGCCCATGGAGCTTCCGGCTGTGAAAGTATTTTTTGAGTCTTTAAGTGTTCTGTATTTTTTATCTATAAAGGGTTTTAATGATTTTACTAAAAAATCAACATACTTGCCGCCTTCTCCGACATTCGATCTATTATTAGCAGCAATTCCATTTAACGAAAAATCATACGGGCAATATTCATTTAATCTTTTATCGCCGCCATTGTCAATTCCAACAACGATGCATTCTTTGTATTTCAGTCCGAGTGTATCTATTGCTTCGTCCACCCCCCATTCGCCGGAAAAAGAAGTAGCATCATCAAAAACATTTTGCCCATCGTGCATATAAAGCACAGGATATTTTTTTGATGAACTGTTATACGATGGCGGAAGATAGACCCATACTCTTCTTGTTCTGTTTAGTTGGGGAATAAAAAAAGCAGTATCAATAATGCGGACATTTTTATTTGCCGTGCTTTTTCTTGGTTGATTTGAGGACGTAAACAGATCTTTCCATCCTTCAATAGAGACTTCAACATTTGCATCGGCGTCTACTTTCAGTGCTCTGTTGCCGATATCCTTGCCTTCTTTTGTACATTCCACTTTGTCCCAACCACCTCTTGTGATTTTATATTCATAAGAACCAGCGTTCAATGTTATCTCAAGAAAATAGCCTTTCTCATTTTTCTGAAATTGAAAACTTTTATTCTGCGGATTCCAGCTATTAAAACTACCAGCAATAAATATGGAACTGTTGGTCGGGTTATTTGCCGGTAAAGAATTTATCTCGATCCTTATCTTTTGTTGAGATGCAGCAGACAAAGCGATCATCAATGCAACCTGGAAGAGAATTGTTTTTCGGAACATGGTTCAAAGTAAAAGTTTTTTGATGAGATTGCCGTAGGATTTCACGCAAAGGC
Source organism: Chitinophagaceae bacterium (assembly GCA_036005825.1). Classification (GTDB taxonomy): domain Bacteria; phylum Bacteroidota; class Bacteroidia; order Chitinophagales; family Chitinophagaceae; genus VBAS01. The sequence continues at coordinate 1,085 of DASYQG010000036.1, forward strand.
GCAAAGTACGCAGCGCTGCGGCTCATAATGATTGCGAACACTGCGAGAAATAAAAGCTCAATAGAATTGTTGTAGTACAAGTGAGTGACACAACAGGCGACGATAAGAATTACTGAAGCTGATAACCAAAAACTAAAAACCATAAACTATAAACTATAAACTAGTATCATCCCTTCTTTGTTGTATCAACAGCAGGTTTTTTGGGCTTGATAAAAATATTCTTGAGTTTATCTTTCAACGGATCAGCTTTCTTTTTTGAAGTGTCTGCTGGATTATTTGTTTTTGTTGTATCCTTACCAAATACCTGCTCCAGTATTTTTTCCTTCGCTTTATCTTCAACTTTATCTTTTATTACATTTAAAGAATCTTTTGCCCTTGCTTTTGCGCTGTCAATCTTTTGTTGCGCAAAATCCTTTGCCTGTTCTTTCAATTCATCTGAGGCATCACCAACTACTTTTTGCAGATCAATTTTTATAGAAGGGTTGGTAATGCTTCCTCCCATCTTGACACTAAGATCAACCATGTCACTGAGCTTTACAGGAATGCCCTTGCTTGTTGCCTGCGTGATAAGACCATTTACCAAATTGTTTCCCTCATTTCCGAGGTATTTTCTCGGTATTTTCATTTCAATTATATAATCCAGCGACTGGTCAAAACCATGCATCCCTCCTATTTGCATTTCAATATCCTCCACTTTCAGGTTGAATGGTTTTACCAATACTTTGCCATTGGCAAATTCAATATAGTTTTTGAAATCTCTAATGCTTATTGATTTTAACCTGTCTATCTGCAAAGCAGCTGCTAATTTTTCTACCGGGGCAAAATTTTTCAACAAGCCTTCGATCAATAAAAGATTTCCTTTTCCACTTAATGTTTTAAGATCAGGCATCATATCACCTCCAAGATTCCCTGTCATCGCCAGTTCTGAATTAAGTTTCCCTGCAAGGAATTTGCCGATCGGCATGATGGCCTGGATAGTATTAAATGCAAAGAATGCTTTTTGCACATTTACATTCTTTACATCATAGCTCATACTGATGGCTGGTTCTTTCTTATTTGTCTTGGTAGAATAAGATCCGGTAAATGCAATTGTTCCATCCAATGCATCTGTTTTTACATTCTGCAATTTTACTGTTTCATCTTTAACTACCACTGTCCCGTTGATATTGTTATAATCGACTTTATCATATTTTACTTTCTGCGCTTTTGTATTGATGGTAAGATCGATATTGGAAGGAACAATAAATGGTTCTGCTGTTTTTGCAGTTGGGGTACTCGTTGTTGTATCTGTAGCTGTAGCCATCCAGTCATTGAGGTTCATGTTATCAGCTGCAATATTCAATGTACCTGTCAATGGCTGGTCCTGCATGGCATAACCAACGAGATTATTTAACGTACCGTTACCTGTGAAATTGGTACCCAGATAATTTCCGTTCAGCTCTTTTATGGCAACTGTTTTCTGATTGAAGGCTAATTCTGTTTTAGAAACAGTCACACCAGTCGGATAATCTTTTGATGTGTATTTTAAATTGCTTACACCTGCGGTACCATTTACTGCGATCTTATCATATTCTTTTTTGTCAATAGCAGTTTTATTTCCACTGAAACTCATATCGCCATTTAATATTCCCGAAATGATCGTTCCGGGTTCGAGCTTTGTAAACTGCTTGATATGATCCAATGTAAATCTCCCTTTTGCTGTTCCTGAAAAATCAGCTGATGTCATCGGGTGTTGCAGTTGTAAAGAAAAATCAACCGGGTCTTTGCCAACTTCAATATGTGCAGAAGAAATAGTGATAGAAGTATTATCAGCAATGCCTCCACTGTTCTCAATATTCACTTTCATATTGCCATTCTGAATCGGCTGCGGAAAATCGCTGGACGAATAAAAAAGATCTTTGATATCAAGAAAACCACCAGCAGTAAAATCTCCTTGTTGATTCTGTAATGCAGCCATTGCTCCTTTTGCAAATACATCAGCCCAAACCAATCCTGCCAATTTTGTATCGCCTGGCAGTTTTGCAAATTTGCCGAC
>DASYQG010000037.1:0-1929 GCA_036005825.1 Chitinophagaceae bacterium
GTGGCATCCTGCATAGCAACACGATCAGGAGCAAAGTCAACATAATCTTTACCTCTACTAAAAGGAGACGCTGGTAAAGGCCCGGATAAATGCGCATATAAAATTTTCTCTGCAAGAGTTAAATGCTTGCCGACTAGTTTACGGGCTGCTTCAACTTTCGCAGGAAGTTCTGAATAAATTTTCTTAATGAGCTCAAGATCAAATACCATGATGAAGGATTTAAGATTTAAGATTTTCGATTGTAGATTGAAAAGATACTGCTTTGTAAATCTGAAATCCGCAATCTAAGATCTAAATGAGTATGGGCTGCGAATTTACGGAAATCAAGACTATGTTGATAATAGTGTGTTGGATGATTTGGTTGAAAAATTTAATTTAGCAAACATGAACCGATTCAAGAATTTTGTCGAATGGAACGCCTTTGGCGTTTGTACGGCCATAGGCGACAGGCTGGGGATCGCAACCAGCAAGATCCGGCAGTTTTTTATCTATGCTTCAATACTTACAATGGGTTCGCCTGTTATTATTTACCTCGTCCTTGCTTTTTGGAGGAATATCAGGAGATACATATGGGCAGCTAAGAGAAATCCATGGTACTATCTATGATTAGTTTCGAACATATCCGTATATTTTTCAAGAAAGAATTTTTGCGTGAGATATTGACACCTCCATTGAGGGTTTAATTTATCGAGTAAAATTCCTTCGGCAAGACCTATATCATAAAAGCATACCCTTTTTTCTTTGTCTAACGTTAACACAGTTACTGAAGATAGATGTGAGTGGAGAAATTCTTCTTTGAATTTGCTGAATGGAATAAAATCTGGTAACTGCGAAACTTCAACAGTTGGTGTATAATCGTCTAAAAGTTGTAAGAATTTGTATTCTGTGTAGCGGGCTATGCCTTCCTGCCAGAGTTGAAATGAAATGTACCTGTAATCAGCCGGCTTCAGTAAGCTCATGAGTTTTTTTCTTTCATTATAAAACTTATCAAATGTCTTTTTGAAACCCTTAATATTAACGGATGATACAGCTTTCGATAATGCATCTGTGTATTGCAAATATTGGCTGCTGACCGGTAAACTGTCATAAGGGAACGAATAGTTTAATTGCCACATGCCTGATTTGTCGCCACCAGAAAGATCGAGGCTTGCTACACTTGCATAATAATCTTTTTGCGTGTATTGGTATTGATGAAAGTGTTCATGTAATAATGTGATGATCCAGTCGGTTGAACTCTTGCCTGTGTTTTCGGGAGTGCCAACCACAATACAGTTTATCCCGTTTACCGCAGGAAATGTTGCAAGAAATGCTTTTGAAAATTGTTGCTTTCGGTAAAAAATATTTGCCTTTAAAATATTATCCTCTTCAGAAAGTTTAAAATCGGCAGACGGATAAGGATGATTGATCAAAAACTCTACACTATCTGTTACGAGCAATACGCTAAAGGGAGTCTCATTTATCCCTTGCCATATCCCGTTGCCAAATTTATTTGAAATGATCATTGCTTCCCTGATCCGGGTCTTATCTTCTTTACGCATTTGTGGTGGTGCCTGTGGCACGGTTACCGATAACAATGTCAGGATCATTACCAACGTTGGTAAAATCTTTTTCATTTTTTATTTCTTAAACTTTTTGAGAATCCGACTATGCAAAAAGCACCCGGCTGATACGGGTGCTTTTTATCTGTAACATGTTTTCATCAATTGAATTCTTTTTTAGAGTGCTACTTTGTTTTTGCCGGTATATATTCTGAATTCCACATTATCACCTTCACGGTACACCTTAATAATGGCCTGGTCAAAGTCACTCAAAGAGAAAGATGAATTGCTGCCCTTGTATTTTATAGTACCACTGAGTTGTGTCAATATGCCATCGTTATAATCCTTATTGGTGAACTTAAGTTCGTATCCTTTTTCTTTTAACTGACCA
>DASYQG010000038.1:0-5856 GCA_036005825.1 Chitinophagaceae bacterium
ATAAATTTTCTTTTCAACTGTGTCAGGCTTAAAGGACTTTAAAATCGAAATTAATGTATCTATTGCCTTGATCCCGGAAGTCATGTATTGCATTCTTGCCGAAAGGTTGATTGTATCTTTAACCAAATCGCTGTGCAGAAACGAGGCATATTGTTTTGCTCTCTGGTGTTCTACAAAATGTTCCCGCTGGTTTTCTACAAAGAAGCCTGCCGTTACTGCAAGAAACAGCATGAAAAATTCCCAGAAATAGTGCGTCCATTTTTTTCTTTGTGTATGAGTGTGAGTATGAACTTCCATGAAATTATTTTAAATGATATTTTCCAGAATAAAACCCGATCAGTGCAACTGCCTTTTCTCTTAACCTGGTTGTCTGCCGGTATTGAAAGCGACAGGCAAAACGGTAAACCATTACTTCATTAAAAAATCGGTTAAGCATTTCCTTGTCGGTTGAAATTAAATTCACTTGTTCGGGTTGTGCTCCTTTTGCCCAGCTTGCTTCCATGCTTTGAGAGTAAGCAAATACTGAATTCCTGGTATTCCTTACCCTTGTTTGCATTTCCTGCAAAGAGGTGCTTTCAACTTTCAGCAAATACCTTAAAAACTGGTCATACACAATAATGCTGTCTGCATCCTCCTCTTCCAGCAAACGAAGGCCACCGGCATTCTTTAGTTGTTGTAAGGTTCTATCAGTAAAGATCAGATCCTGGAATCCTATGGTAGCAGCGTAAATATTATTGATGCAATTTAGCGATTGAAGTTTCAAATTGATCGAATCATAACATAAATACAGTTGATCGAGTTGGGCTTCCTTTATTTTGTATTGTGCTATAATATGTGAAAAGCCTGCTGTATCTGTTTTCAGATCTTCAACAAATGATCTGATATATTGAAGACCGCGTTTATGCTCAATGTAATGTTCCCGCATATTTTCTACAAAGAAACCCAGCGTAACAGCAAGGAACAGCATAAAAAATTCCCAGAAATAATGCGTCCATTTTTTTCTTTCAGTATGTGTATGGGGATGTACTTCCATAGCGACTATTACAAGTTGTATTCTCTTTTAATAATTATCAATAAATTTTCGGACTGTTGCAGAAGCCGTCTTGACTCCCTGCGACTGGCGCGATTGTATGCTTTAATAGAAAATAATTTGTAATTAAACTCATGCAAATCCTCGGGCTTGAAAGAATATAATTTTGGATTGTAAGGAAGCCTGTGTGGAAGGTTATTCGCATCAAGAATCGAATCAAACACCACACCATTAAAAAATTTATGGGCAATTCCTCTATAATCCTCGAAAAGGTCTTCTTCAACTTTTCCTACTCCTATCAGGTTTCTTGTTCCTATGTCGTAACGTACTATACTATCGGCAACTTCAGCATTGTGAATAAGTCGTAATCCACCCGCATTTTTTAATTGCTGTAGCGTTCCATCATTAGGAAGAAATCGCAACTGAATACTTCGGGGCACATAAACTGCGTAGTAATAAATTTCACTCGTTGCAAAAGTTTGAAACATTTCACTATTCATAATAAAGGAAAGTGAGTCGAGCCAAACTTCCCGTTGGTTTCTAAGGTTAATAAGGTTATTTAACCGGGCAGTATCTGCCGTTATATCATTTATAAGAGAATGTATAAACTGTTTCTCTCTTTTCTTTTCGATGCCATGTTCACGTAAATTTTCTACAAAGAAGCCTAACGTTACTGCAAGAAAAAGCATAAAAAATTCCCAGAAATAATGTGTCCATTTTTTTCGTGGTGTATGTGTATGTGCATGTACTTCCATAACGCTGCTTTACATTTTTGTTCAAAAGAAAGTTTTCTGACAGGGATAGATAGGAGGTAATGGATGTCTTTTCTCTTAATGAGAAAAGATAATTAATTTTTTGATGGTGAAGGGACAGTGGCTCAGATTAAAAAACCGTCGCAATGAGCCTAATCCTTTTTAAAATAGCTGTACAAGAATGCCGCAGCAAAACCAACAATTACATAAATGATCATACGTATTAGTCTGCCTCTATTTTCCGGTGTCATATGAACCGATTTTTATGTAATATAATAAAAGAAATAAATTTTTACCTATTAAAACCCGGCCCCTTCAAGGTTGTTCCGCTTCTGATACCAGTATGTTTTCCATTTTCAATTACCAATTGTCCATTTACCAACACAAAATGAAATCCCTGTGAAAATTGATGTGGTTGTTCAAAGGTTGCTTTATCTGTCACTTCATTAAGATCAAAGATCACAATATCAGCAGCCATTCCTTCTTTTAGTAATCCACGATCTTTTAATTGAAATTTTTGTGCTGCCAATGATGTCATTCTTCTTATCATTTCCTCCAGTGAAACAAGCTTTTCATCTCTTACGTATTTTGCCAGCACTCTTGCATTGGTTCCATAAGCTCTCGGGTGTGGCATCCCTCTTCCATAAACAACCACACCACCATCGGCACCGATCATATTAAAAGGATATTTCATAAAATAGCGAACATCATCTTCGTTCATGCTATGATAAACCATTTGTGCGCCGCCTGCCAGCATCATATCTAAAATTGTTTCGGCCTCTTCTTTCATTTTTGCTTTTCGGCCTTTCAATTTATTTATCTCGGAAATATTTTTTCCATTCAAGGTTGTATCGGCGCTATGAGAAGCAACATAGGCATAACTATAATTTTTATACTTGTATTTTTTTTGCATGTCCAGCATTTCGCCAATTATTTGTTTATGCATAGCAGCATCATTAATTCTTTTTTTCAAAGAATCCTGTCCGCCGGCCATTGCCCAATCCGGTAAACGAACACCTAGATTGGTGCTGCTTGCAGCATAAGGATATTGATCGATCGTTACATCATATCCTTCTTTGCGTGCGGCTTCGATCAGTGGAAGTGTTTCTTTACTTCTTCCCCAATTGGCAGGACCGCTTACCTTGAAATGTGATATTTCAACTGGGATATTTGCTGCCTTACCAATGTTGATCGCTTCATTAATAGCGTCTTTCACACCATTTTCTTCATTACGAATATGTGATGCATAAACTCCATTATAAGATGCCGCAGATTTTGCCAGCCCGATCACTTCTTCTGTATTGCTATACATTCCCGGTAAATAAATAAGTCCCGTGGATAAACCAACTGCCCCATCTCTCATTGCTTGTGCTACCAATTCTTCCATTTTCTTTTGTTCATCTGCTGTTGCCAAACGATTATCTAAACCCATTGCCTGTCTTCTTACCGTATTATGCCCAACAAGTGAAGCAACATTGATGGATGTTTTCATGCTATCGATCCGCCAGAAAAATCTTTTAAGATCATCTGCTGAACCACCGCAATTACCGGTGATAACCGTTGTCACTCCATCATATATATAGTTATCAGCAGTTGGGTTTTCAAATATGCCGCCTTCAATATGTGCATGCACATCAATAAAACCAGGAGCAACGATCAATCCCTTTGCATTAATAACTCTTGTTGCCGTCACATTTACATTATTCATTTTTCCAACGTATACGATCCTACCATCTTTTATGGCAATATCACCATAAAACCAACTGTTACCGGTGCCATCAATTATTTTTCCATTGGCAATAACAACATCATATTGCTGGGCAAAAACAAATGCCGGCGATAATAAAAAGGCAAGAATAATTTTTTTCATAAGCGATACTATTTCAGGTGATATTCTTTTTTAATAAGTTTTATTAGTTCTTTGGACGCATCTTTCATTTCGGTTTCCGCTTTTCCAAGGCCCAGTTTTGTATTTCTGATGTACGAAACCATACCCGAAAGACGTATTAATGTCTTTGGCTCGTATGTTAATAATGCCGGGTTATCGCGTGGTCTGATAACCGTATTATCAGCCATTACAATATCATTAAATAAAATGGGATGGAAAACATCAATCGCCATTTTTCTGTATTCATCAGCCTCATTAAATGCAATGGCCTGTAGATAATCGATAAATACAAGGCGATTGTAATATTCAATGACAGCTTTTGAAACCTCCTGATTCCTGATAAGCCGCATGCCGCCCGAGTTCTTCAATTGCTGAATGGTGGCATCATGAATGGCTAATCGTACACTTCGGGAGGCTCGTCGACCAAGATAATAAAGATCTGAACCATGTTCTTTAATATCGGGGCTGTTTAACAACCGGATCAATGTGTCATTTCTTGTTATGTGCTCATTAAACTCATTTATGTTGTCAGCAAGAACGAGGGTATCTTCTCTCAAATCTTCCAAAATGCTATGTATATATTGTTTCTCTCGTTCTTTTTCAATTTGATGTTCCAGCTGATACTCCGCCAGGAAACCACAGAATACGGCAAGGAACAACATGAGAAACTCCCAGAAATAATGTTTCCATTTCCTCCTTTCGGTATGTGAGTGTTGATGTACTTCCATAGCTTTTATTTCAAATGATACTCTTTTTTAATTAATGACATTAATTCAATCGAAAATGTCTTTTGATATATAAGAAAATTTTTATAATAGCCTCCGATCATCTGGAAGACAAAAATATAATTGGCGTACTTTCTTAGTACGTTTTCGTCATAAGTAAGAAGTAATACTTTTTCTCCGTAAAAGTTGTGACGGATGTAACGGTTGTCGAAAATAACAGAGCCTGCATTAAACGCGGCTGTAGAGCCTTCGTCATATGATTTAATAATGGCGGCAAAGTACTGTTCGTTATTATCGTATAGGGTGATAGAATCAGCAACGACTTTTTTGCGGATAAGTCTCATTCCGCCGGAATTTTTTAGTTGAGAGATCGTTCTTTGAGAGAATGAAGTCATTTCCGCACCAATCGACGAAAAATGTAATAAATATAATTTCTTCACCTGTTCAAAGTTTTTTGTGCCTGGTAATTCCAATAAATTAAGAAGCGAATCATTGTTTTTATTGTTATTGATGAGAACAGCTACAACCCTGTTAATTTCTATTGTATCCTGCGCCAAATCTTCAATCATTGATCGCATGTACTCTTTTTCCTTGTTGTGCTCTATCGTATGCTCAAGTTGGTATTCAGCTAAAAAACCACAAAAGACAGCAAGAAACAACATTAAAAACTCCCAGAGATAGTGTGTCCATTTTTTTCTTTCCGTATAAGTATGTGCATGTACTTCCATAAAACTATTATTGATAATGATATTTATTTTTAAAATACCGGATCAGACTGATCGCCTTATTCTTTTGTTGGATAATACTATTTCGTTGTCCGTTTGTTGTCCTTAAATACATAGATAGTTCATTGAACCACCTATTAAGTAAAATTTTATCATCCGTAAATAATAGTGGACCGCTTAACGTGCTGCTTGCTGTATCACCGGCAAAAGTAGCGGTAGTAAGTTGATGGGGTGACAACACTTTGAAGTCGGCCATTTGATTCAAGGTATTTCTTACATTATCCTGTGCCTGCTGAAATACGGTGGTTTGAAAATCCAAATATCCTTTGTACATATTTTCATAAGCTATGATGCTATCTGCATCTTCCTTGTTTAATAACCGGTAACCGCCTGCATTGGCAAGTTGTTTTAATGTCCGATCGCTTAATACAAAACCCTTGTTACTCCTTGAATGTATAACTAAAGTTCCCATGCACGCAGTTGATTTCAGGTCTTTGATTACAGTATCATAGCAAGTGTACATATTACCCAACTCCTTTATCTTATTATCATCGTATAGAATTAATTGATGTATCCTTGTTGTATCATTTTTCAGGTCTTCGTACAATGAAACGATATACTGTCTTGCCCTTTCTTTTTCAATTTGATGCTCTAACTGATACTCCGCCAGGAAACCACAGAATACAGCAAGAAACAACATTAAGAACTCCCAGAAATAATGTGTCCATTTTTTTCG
>DASYQG010000039.1:0-2546 GCA_036005825.1 Chitinophagaceae bacterium
AATGCGCCAACAAGTACCGCAACTGCATTTACCTTTTTTAATGGCGTATAAATAAACGCATATAAAAAAAGACTTAATGCTGCAAGCCCTGCAGATGTCCAGTTGAAATAATATCCAAGAATAAAAATTCCAACGGCACCGGCAACAATTGCAAAGATCCATGCTTCAGTAACACTCATTCTTCCTGCAGCAACGGGCCGGCTTGCTGTTCGCTTCATCATTGCATCAGTATTTTTTTCCACTGCCTGGTTAATGGCGTTTGCACTTCCCGTTACTAATAAACCACCGATAGCAAGCAATATGGTCATCTTTAAAGGATTCTCATATTTGTCTTCTATTCCCGGGACTAATAAATAGGCAAGCACACTGGAAAAAACTACCATGATGCTTAATGAAAGTTTGATCAGCTTCAGGTAATCTTTTATTTTACTGCCAATATTTAAAGAACTATTTTTTTCATTACTGCTCATACATCTGTCGCTTCAATATATCTTTTATTCGAAAGAGCCTTCAAACTAGTGATCTGTGCTTTCATTCGGACCTACAGGTTCTGTTTGTGGAATAAATTCTCTTCCATCTTTACCATAATCATAAGCCCAGCGATGAACCTCAGGAATTTCACCTGGCCAATTTCCATGACCCGGATTGATCGGCGTTGTCCACTCTAGTGTATTTGAACCCCATGGATTTTGAGTTCTGACTTTTCTTCCTTTAAAAATTGAATAGAAGAAATTGAACACAAACATCAACTGTGCTGCAAACACGATTATAGAAACAACCGTGATCATTTTATTCAGGTCATCAAATTTGTTGAATGTATGCCAGTCTCTGAGATCAAGATAACGACGCGGCACACCAGCCAAACCTTCATAGTGCATTGGCCAGAAAATAAGGTATGCGCCGACCATTGTTATCCAGAAATGGATATACCCAAGCGTATGGTTCAAATAACGACCGAACATCTTAGGGAACCAATGATAAATACCTGCATGCATCCCAAACATTGATGCTACCCCCATTACTATATGGAAGTGAGCAACAACAAATTTTGTATCGTGCAAATGAATATCAATAGTAGAATTTCCAAGGAATAAGCCAGTCAATCCACCGGAAATAAATAAGCTGACAAAACCAATTGCAAATAACATCCCTGGTGTGAACCGAATATTACCACGCCATAATGTGGTAAGCCAGTTAAATACTTTAATGGCGGATGGTACGGCTATCAATAATGTTAGCAATACAAAGAATGCCCCGAGGAAAGGATTCAATCCTGTTACAAACATATGATGCGCCCAAACAAGAAATGCGAGGATCGTAATTGCAAATAAAGAACCTACCATGGCCATGTAACCGAAGATCGGTTTTCGGGAATTCACACTAAGAATTTCCGACACCATTCCCATCGCCGGTAACAAGATGATATAAACTTCAGGGTGACCAAGGAACCAGAATAAGTGTTGGAACAGAATTGCACTTCCTCCTTCATTCGGTAAAATTTGTCCCGCCACATAAATATCACTCAGGTAAAAACTTGTTCCAAGGTTTCTATCAAATAATAAAAGGATCGCACCTGAAAGAAGAACAGGGAAAGAAAGTACCCCAAGGATCGCAGTGAAAAGAATAGCCCACATTGTAAGCGGCATTCTTGTCATACTCATTCCTTTTGTACGCATATTTAAGATCGTAGAGATATAATTCAAGCCCCCAAGTAATGAAGACACAATGAACATTGCCATACTCACTAACCACAGATCCATACCAATGGCTGAGCCTTTACTTGCCTGGTGTAATGCGCTTAATGGAGGATAAACCGTCCAACCTCCGGCTGCAGGCCCAGTATGAACAAATAGAGATGAGAACATGATAACACTGGCTATAAAAAAGAACCAATAAGAAAGCATGTTTAGAAATGGAGAAGCCATATCTCTTGCTCCTATCTGAAGAGGAATTAAAAGATTGGCAAACGTTCCACTAAGACCTGCCGTCAACACAAAAAATACAAGTACCGTTCCGTGAATAGTAACCAGCGCATAATAAAATTCAGGTTGTATCACTCCACCTGCTGCCCACCTACCAAAAAAAGTTTCAAGTATTGGAAATGTTTGCTCAGGAAATCCTAATTGCAAACGGAATAAAACAGAAAATAACCCGCCAATGATGGCCCACACAATACCGGTGACCAAAAACTGTTTGCCGATCGTTTTATGATCCTGGCTAAAAATATATTTAGTAATAAATGTTTCCTTATGATGATGGACATGATGCTCATCATGATGTACTTCATGATGGGTGATCACTTCGGCATGTCCATGCATATTTGCTTCGTTACTCATAGTTCACTTTTTTAAGACGTCTCACCTAAGGCAAGACTATCAAAAAATTAATTATTTTTTTGCGGCATTACTGCTGCAATTTTATCAACTGAATCTTTTTTTGGAGCATCAGGATCCAACTCAGGATGCGCCAAATAAAATTTTGGCTTTTGCTTTGCCATCCAAAAATCAAATTCTTCCTGTGACTCAACTACAATTGTTCCTCTCATT
>DASYQG010000040.1:0-6908 GCA_036005825.1 Chitinophagaceae bacterium
ACAGGAAAATGATCTGAAGGGTACTTTCCATCATAAGTATCTGCAAGCAGTCCCCATTTACTTACTGCAAAATGATTGGTAGTAAAAATATGATCTATGATATTGATTGTACTATCTGCTTATTCGTTGCAATGAACAACATTTATCTTAATGATTTGATTTGAGCAACATCCGGAAAGATAGTTAATTTAATAAGCCAGATCAGCGGGTCGAACTTCTTACTTCAAGCACGGATGGAATCACAAGGCTTTCTTTTATTAAATCAAAACTTGCTTTCTCCAGCGCTTTAAACAGGAGTGTGGCAGCTGTTTTACCCATTTCAAAAGCCGGCTGTGTAATAGTAGTAAGTGACGGATTTAAAATTGATGCGGTTTCAAGATTAGAAAAACAAACAACCTTTACGTCTTGAGGTATTTTTAACTTTAATTCCATACATGCATTGTAGATAGGTGTAGTTAATTTTTCAACTGATGCTACAATTCCCGTTGGTTTATTTTTTTGCGTCAATAATTTTTTAATTACAGGATAATTTTGTTTTACGTCGTTGCTGCATAGAATAATATGTTTCGCATCTGCTTTTATTTTATGATCATTCAAAGCTTTTAAATAGCCTTCCAGTCTTTTATTACTGATGGATAGACTTTTTGAAATGCCAAGAAAAGCGATTTTGTCACAGCCCTGCTGTAACAGGTGTTTCGTGGCTTTATATCCACTTTCAAGATCATTTGTTGTGATCTTAGCTGTTGCTACTTCTTCACAAACCCTGTCAAAAAAAACAAGAGGTATACCGTTTGAAATTAAATCGCTGATATGATCACTATGTGACGTTTCCCTGGAAACAGACATTAATACACCATCAACCCTTCCTCCTTTGAATTCTTTTAAAATGGTTCTTTCATTTTCGAAATTTTCATGTGTTAAACAAATTAATACATGGTAGCCTTTTTCTTTTGCTACCGATTCAATACCATTAATAGCCAATGAAAAAAAACTATCTGCCACTTCAGGTATTACCACAGCAATGTTTTTACTTTTCCTGTTACGCAGACTTCCGGCATAAGGGTTGGGAACATAGTTGAGCCTTGCTGCTGTTTCCATTACACGTCGCTTGGTTTCTTCACTTATTTCATAACTGTCATGCAATGCTTTTGAAATAGTAGAAACCGACAGGTTTAGTTCACGGGCAAGCTCTTTAATGTTGATATTTTTCATTTGCTATCTAACCAGGCATATAATCTTTAGTAATACTATAAATACAGGCAGCAAAATAAGTCTATAAAATTGCTCGGTTGCGAAAACGGTTTCGTAAATAAAAATGTCCTGATCTATCTGTTTGCCGTTTAAAATTGTCACTTTAGTATCACCGGATCACCAACGATGGCTAAAGAACATGCCCTTCAAAACGAATTTTAGAACTTCCTCATGCAAAATTTTGCACATTGTCTTCAGCACTTTGTTGTTCGATCTAACAATTTCATTTTTTACGTAACAAGTTCATTAATCAAATGGTAATATATCCTTATTACAGCTATCATCTGTAATAAAGTTCGCTTACCTAATTTAGTAAAATTGAATGATATGAATACAAACAATTTTGAAGCAGTGCCGCTTAAAAACCTTGATGAATGGGAAGAGGATCTTCTACGTCGTTATCCTGATCCTGATTCAATTACAACAGCAAAAACAACAGAAGAATACAGGAATTACGATAATCCTGAGCGAGATACCGTAAAAGAATTCTACCGGTTGAATCATAAGTACCAGACCCATGATTTTGTAATGAACAAAAGGAAGGAATTTCTTTCCTTCTCAAAAAAAGAAATGCCGGTTTGGGATGCTTTCAATTTCTTAAACGAATTGGTAGATGATTCTGACCCCGACACAGATCTTGATCAGTTTCAGCATTTGCTTCAAACCTCGGAAGCAATACGCAGGGACGGTCATCCCGACTGGATGGTGTTGGTTGGATTAATGCATGATATGGGTAAAGTTCTTTGTTTGTTTGGCGAACCACAGTGGGCCGTGGTTGGCGATACATTTCCTGTTGGTTGTGCTTATTCGGATAAAATAGTTTACCCGGAATTTTTCAATCTCAACCCGGATTATAATAATGAAAATTATAATTCTAAACTCGGAGTATATACAGAGGGTTGCGGATTAAGAAATGTCCACATGTCATGGGGGCATGACGAATATGTGTACCAGATGATGAAGGATTATTTGCCTGAATCAGGTTTGTATATGCTCCGTTATCATTCATTTTATTCATGGCATCGTGAAGGAGCTTATGGTCATCTGCTGGATGATCATGATCGGGAAATGCTGAAATGGGTGAAACTTTTTAATCCCTATGATCTTTATTCAAAAAACCCAGAACCACCGGATTGGAAAAAATTAAAACCTTATTATGAAGAGCTGGTAGCAAAATATCTGCCGCCAACGCTTAAGTTTTGATAGTAAGTAAACTTAAGGATAAAGAAAACCAGGACTACTTGTTTAATATCCATGTATCTTAAATTTAAAATTAACTGCTATGCGAAAATTTAACCAACGATTAGTCTTTTTTCGTGTGCTGCCTGTCTTATTAACTTTTTTCTTTCTACAGACACTGCTGATAGCGCAGGCACAGCAAAGACAAATTACCGGAACAGTAAAAGATGCAAAAGGAAGCCCAATTGCGTCAGTAACTGTGGCTGTCAAGGGGAGTCCTGCTTCTGCAATTACTGCTGAAGACGGATCTTTTACTATCTCTGCAAAAGATGGTGACATACTCGTTTTTAGTTCTGTTTCTTTTGAAGCCACTGAAGTAAAAGTTACATCAGCTTCTTCTTATGCGGTTGTGCTTACAACCAATGCTGTAGTTCTAACAGATGTGGTAGTGGTTGGATATGGCACCCAGAAAAAGAAAGATGTAACAGGTGCCGTAAAATCCTTGAAGAGTGATGAATTTAATAAGGGCATTGTTAATACCCCGCAACAACTTTTACAGGGTAAAGTATCAGGAGTAAACGTTACATCCTCAAGTGGTGAACCCGGAGCGACTATTGGTATTACAGTTAGAGGACCGGGAGGAGTGAGAACTGGGAGTACACCTCTGTTTGTAGTAGATGGTTTGCCATTGGATAACTCAAGTACCGGTGGTGGTGATCCATTAAATTTTTTAAATCCACAGGATATTGAATCGATTGATGTATTGAAAGATGCATCGGCTACTGCGATCTATGGGGCACGGGGCGCAAATGGTGTGATCATAATTACTACTAAAAGAGGCAAAGCAGGAGTTTCTACACTTGGATTTTCTTCAAGTGTAGGCTTTTCATCAATAGCAAATGCTTTACCAGTTTTCACAGGTGATGAATTTAGAATTGAAGTTCCAAAAGCAGGTGGAATATTGGATAATAAAGGAGGTAGTACAGATTGGCAAAAAGAAGCTACAAGAACTGCGATCACACAGAATTACAATCTTAACCTGAGTGGAGGAGCTAATAAGCTATCTTACTTTGCATCATTTGGAATACAAAAACAGGAAGGCATCATTAGAGAAAATGATCTCAACAGGTATTCAGGAAGATTTAATGTTACACAGAGATTTTTAGAAGACAGGTTGGTCCTGGAGGTTAATTTGGGTGTCGCTAATACCAAACAGACACGTCCTCCCATTACAAGCGTTATAGGTGATGTTATTACCTATAACCCAACTTATCCGGCGTATGATGCAAATGGTAATCCGGCGATCTATCAAAATATCAACCCATTACTTTATTTTGAACTTGACAAAGAAATTACAACCATCAATAGGGTAACAGGTAACATCTCTCCATCATTCAGAATAATTAAAGGACTTGTTTATAAACTGAATTTTGGCATCGATAACTCTACTTCAACACGTGATGTTTTAAGTTTGCCAAGTACAGTACCCTTTCGCGAGGGCCGATTAGAAAACGTTTATAATTGGAACAGGAACACATTGGTAGAAAATTATCTTACTTATGCATGGAGTAAGGCAAAGCATAATTTATCTGCACTTGCCGGCCATTCATATCAAAAAATATTTGTTCAGCAAAGAAATAACAGTATCAACAGGTTTGTGGTTGGCGGTGTAGATCCTATATATAATCCGGGAGTAGGACAGGATCTAACACTTGCAAATAATCGTCCCGGAGGTTTTGCATTTATCAATGAGCTACAATCATTTTTTGGAAGAGTAACTTATCAATACAACAATAAATATTTGTTTACTGCAAATTTCAGAGCAGATGGCTCTTCTAAATTTGGTGCTAATAATAAATATGGATATTTCCCTTCTTTCTCTTTTGGCTGGAAGATCTCTGATGAGCAATTTATGGAAAACTCAATCTTTAGCAATTTAAAACTTAGAGCGGGTTGGGGTTTAACAGGTAACCAGGAAATACCACCAAAAATTACACAAGCATTATTTACTTCGCTTGGAGCAGCCAGCTATCCACTGTATCCAACTTCAGGAAATTACCCTGCAGGCTATGCTTACACAAGGTTGGCTAATCCTGATATTAAATGGGAATCATCTGAACAAATAGATCTGGGGTTGGACTTTGGCTTATTCAAAGGGGCATTAACAGGTACAATAGATCTTTTCCATAAAGTTTCAAGCAACATTCTTCTGCAAGTAATTCCAGCCGATCCTGTTCAGCCTGCAACCGAGGTATGGTCAAATGTTCCGGATATGACTATAACAAATAAGGGAGCAGAAATTGAATTGGATTACAGGCATCGGTCAGACAATTCTATTTCTTACAATATTGGTGGTAACATTACTTTCATAAATAATAAAGTAGAAAATTCTCCTTACACATTAATACCTTCTGGTTCTGTTTCAGGTGCAGGGATAACATCATCCACCATAAATGGATATGTAAATGGTGAACCGATTGGTACTTTTTATTTAAAGGAATTTATCGGTTTTGATAATAATGGTATGAGTGCTTACACAGATGTTGATAAAAATGGTGTTATTAATGATAATGACAGACTTGCACTAGGTACAGCATTACCCAGCACTATCTATAGCGTTTACGGCAGCATCGCTTATAAAGGATTTGACCTGAACTTAAATTTTAATGGAGTAGCAGGAAATAAAGTGTATAATTATACAGAGAATGTCAGCTTCTCCAAATTAAGGCTGGCAAAAAATGTTAACAGCATTCCGGAGGCAGTTGCTGATCCAAAAGAGTCGCTCAATAATCCAACTCCTGTCACTTCAAGATATCTTAGAGATGGAGCTTACCTAAGATTGAACAATGCTTCTTTGGGTTATAATTTCAATACAAAAAAGTTAGGAATAAACAATTGGGTCTCTGCTGTACATTTATCTGTTACTGGCCAGAATCTTTTTGTGAGTACAAAATATAATGGGTACGATCCGGAAGTAAATATTGACAGATCAATTAATGGGATATCTTCCTATGGTATTGATTATATAACTTATCCCAAAGCAAGGTCTGTCATTTTTGCATTAAATTTTTCATTTTAAAATAATTGAATATGATAAAGAAAATATTTAGCCTGCTGTTGATTTTTACTGGCATTTCAGTAATTAACAGCTGTACAAAACTGGAAGAAGATGTACTTGACGAATCTTCAGTTGCCGGGCTTACTGATAAGCAACAGGCAGAGGGAATTATTGCCCCTGTATATGCAAAGCTGGAAGATATTTTTATGCATACCACTTATTTTGCGTTGCAGGAAATTTCAACTGACGAGGCAATTTTGCCTTTCCGTGGCGGAACTGATTGGGGTGATAATGGTATTTATGTTCAACTGCACAAACATGAAAACATTAGCTCTGACGTCAATGTCAGGAATACGTGGAATCATATTTTAGTAGGAGTATCCAGGGCTGTTACTGCTATGAATGCACTTCCTACTAATACGTATGCCGATTCAAAACTATTTCTTGCTGAAGCGAGAGGCATGAAGGCTTATTATTGTTTGCTCACATTGGATCTTTATGGATTGATCTTCGTTAAAGAAGATGCCAGTGAAACTTCAAAAATTTTAAGAGGTGAAGAAGCTATTTCATATATCAAATCAGAATTATTAGCTGTAGAACCGCTCCTTGATAACACTACCGGACCTGGCAGACTTACCAAAGCAGCTGTTCAGGGATTATTAGCACGGTTGTATCTGAACGCAGCAGTTTACAGGGATCGCTATGGTGCATCCTTTACTTTCAAAAATGAGGATATGGATAAAGTGATTGAATATTGCGATAAGATCATTGCTTCTCCGCAATATGCTTTATCATCAGACTATTTTTCTATGTTCAACGATAACAATCACACCAATAGAGAATTGATCTTCGCAGTAGATCAGCGGGCCGATCTGGGAAATGGACATAACAGGATGGCATATTTTTCTTTATCCGGAGATCATTTTCCCCTACCGGCCTATCCTGGTGCTAATGGGACTGATGGACCTGGTATTACTCCTGAATTTTATCGTTCCTGGGTAAATGCTTATGCGCCGGTGGATCCTGCTGCCGCAGATCCCCGTTTTTATAAACAAAATTTATTTGTTCCAGCCGATTCCTGTGTACCAAAAGCTACTTATAATATTGATCGGGGAATATTAAGAGGTCAACAATATGGATTGATCAGGGTTAGTGGGGCATTTGTGAACTGTGGTACCAACGGTTTAAAAGTAGGAAAGCTCCATAACACTACCCGTCCTGGTTCAACCAATGTACCGGTTAACTTTACTGAGCAAATTGACTTTACAGTAGCCGGTAGTGGTTACAGCACAGGCTATAGAGTAGAAAAATATGAGTTTAGTAAAACATCTGTATCCGGAAGGAATTTTGGCGAACATGATATTGTTATTCTTCGTCTTGCAGATATTTATTTAATGCGTGCCGAAGCAAAGCTTAGAAA
>DASYQG010000041.1:0-5367 GCA_036005825.1 Chitinophagaceae bacterium
TCCCATGGCGAATGATGATTTGGTTGGCAATATGAATACTGAATGGATGATCAGTTATTTTGAAAAGAATAATATACAGACAGGACTTAATAAAGATGCTTTAGCAGAAAGTTTACGGATCGCAGGAGAAATTTTTATTTAATGGAGATAATATTAACAAAGAATCTGCCGGGAGACCATATTTTATCATGTAAAAGAAATGATGGAACTATAACATGGAAACATGTCAGTAATTTTTTTATCTCTCATGATATTTGTCATTATGCTGTCGAAACCGTTGTTCCATCAAACAACACATTTTGGGGAATGGTCGCAGCTGGAACTGATATTGAAAATTTTGATTTGCCAAAAGATCAGCGCAATTTTCAGCTTAGTGAAGAAGCAATTCTTGCAGAGCACCTGGTAAATCTTTTGACAATTGAAATATCACAAAGAAAAATGGAGAATTTATTGGAAGTGTTTTCCGGAATTTATGAAGAACATGTTGGCACAAAACTTTACCAAATGATCACAGAAGTAAAATTAGAAGAGATAAGGCATAATCTTTTTGGCCTGGTTCAGCAATGGAAACTTCTGGAAGGAACAAAAACAATGACTCTTATATTTAATGAATAAGATGCAGTTTCAACTACCAATACAAATAAAACCTCCTGAGACGCAGATTAATTATCGTGATAAGATTTTACTTACCGGTTCTTGCTTTACTGAACATATCGGCAATTCATTGGGCGACTTAAAATTTTCGGTTCTTCAAAATCCAAATGGTATTCTATTTGATCCCCGAAGTGTTTGCTGCTCTTTAATTTCTTACATAGAAAATAAGAAATATGGAAAAGAGGATTTATTTCTGTTAAATGAAGTATGGAATAGCTGGGAGCATCATTCCCGGTTCTCGAAAATAAATGCTGATGAATGTTTGAAAACCATTAACGAATCGCAACAACAGGCACATAATTTTTTGAAAGATGCAGATTGGCTGATCATAACATTAGGTTCAGCTTTTTCTTATCGAATAACAAACGAAGCATTACCGGGAGGTTTGCAAAATAACGATGGAGTTGCAAATTGTCACCGGGCCCCATCTCAATGGTTCAATAAACATTTGTTATCGATCGATGAAACCATTTCATTGCTTGACGGCGCTTACCATCGTCTAAAACAGTTTAATCCTAAACTGAAAATTATTTTTACCATTAGCCCTGTTCGACATATTCGTGATGGAGTTATTGAAAACAACAGGAGTAAGGCAAGATTGATCGAGGCGGTTCATCATGTAATAAACAAATTTCCCGGGCTATATTATTTTCCAGCTTATGAATTGGTGATCGATGTGTTAAGAGATTATCGTTACTATGATATTGATATGGTTCATCCAAATTATCCTGCTACAGAATTTGTAATGGAGAAATTCAGGGAAAATTTTATAGATGAGCAATCTCAGCAGTTAATGGAAGAAATAAAAAAAATTGTTATTGCAAGAAAACATAAAGCCTTTCAGCCGGAGACAAATGCACATAAAGCATTTTTGAAAACACATCTTGAAAAAACAAAAGAGTTGCAGACAAAGTTTTCTTTTCTTGATCTTAGTGATGAAATAAACTATTTCACATCCTTCTGAATTATCTTGTACACATCCTTCTGATAATATTTTTCTCCAGATCTTAATACTGTGTTGGGGAAATGAGGGATATTGATCGCATTGGGATGCTTATGGGTTTCCAGGCAAAAACCAGAGAATTGACCATATTGATTTCCACCTTTTGCATTTTTTATATTTAGCCCCTGTCCAGTGTAAAACTGCACTGCAGGTTCAGTTGAAAAGATTTGTAATGTTATCCCCGATTGTCGTGATCTTGTCTCAGCAACCAATCTCAATTCATCAGTTTTATTATCAATTGCAAAACATTGATCATACCCATTAGCTTTATCCCAATCAGTGTTGATTGATTTAAAAATTGTAAAATCATATTGATTATTTGCAACAGCTATGAATTCACCGTTGCAAACAAGTCCTTCATCCTGCGCAAGAATGTATGAGGCATTGATCTTTACTTCATGGTCTTCGATTGTTCCACTGCCGTTATTTAAATTAAAATAGCTGTGATGAGTAAGATTTATTGCGGTTGGTTTGTCAGTTGTTGCTGTAAATTCATAAGACAATTCATTGTCATCATTCAATTCAAATCTAATAATTGTTTCAAGATTGCCAGGGAAACCTTCCTCCCCATCCTTACTTAAATATTTTAACTCAAGCGTAAGATTAGGAAATTCACTTACTGAAATGACCTGCCATGTCTTTTTATCAAAGCCCTCCTTACCACCATGTAAAATATCATTACCCATATTTTGGGAAAGTTGATGCGTTTTTCCGTCTAATTCAAATCTTCCATTCTTGATCCTGTTTGCATAACGACCGCAGGCTGCACCGAGATAAGCATAATGTTTTAAATAATTGTCCGATAGGTAATCTTCTACATTATCAAATCCAAGAACAATATCATTATATGAATCGTTCTTCATCTTCACTTTAAATGAAGTAATGATGGCACCGTAATTGGTAACGGATACTTTAGTACCATGTTTGTTGATGAGTGAGAACAAATAAATATCTTCACCGCAGGAATTTTTAAAACAAGATTTTTGTTCGACAGGCATAAAGAATGGATATGAATGCAATGATAAATGAATTTTCATCACGGTTTGGAAAGACTCCCGAACATATTTTCTTTTGCCCTGGTCGGGTAAATCTTATTGGTGAGCATATTGATTACAATGGGGGAAAGGTAATGCCCTGTGCTATTTCATTGGGAACTTACCTGGCTATTTCAAAAAACAAAGACAAACTATTGCGATTTCAATGTCTCAATTTTTCTGAAACAGCTGAATTGCATTTGCAGGAATCATATTCAAAGACAGGAAAAGAATGGTTTAATTATCCGCTGGGTGTTATAAATGAAATAGTGCAAAATGGAAACGCCATATCAGGTTTGGATATGTTGTTTTATGGTAATCTTCCGATAGGAGCTGGCCTATCTTCCTCTGCTTCTATTGAAGTGCTTACGGGTTTTGCGTTGAGTGAAATGTTCGGATTGGGAATTTCAAACAAAGACATTTCGTTGGTAAGCAAAAAAGTTGAGAATGAATTTATCGGAGTTAATTGTGGCATCATGGATCAGTTTGCTGTAGCATCGGGAAAGAAGAATAGAGCGATCTTACTGGATTGTGATACTTTAGAATATGAATACCTACCTTTTGAAACTGGTGATTATATTCTTGCAATTATCAACAGCAATAAACAAAGAAAACTAGCTGACTCAAAATACAACGAACGTTTTACAGAATGTGGTAAAGCTTTGAAAGCATTAAAAAAAGAATTGAACGTAACCCATCTTTGCGATATAGATCTTAAAGCCTTTGAAGATCATCGTCATCTTATCAATGATCCAGTATTGGATAAAAGAGCATTGCATGTGATCAGTGAAAATTTTAGAGTAAGAGAAGCGAAAAATGCTTTGAAGGCAAATGACTTGGTAACTTTTGGTAAACTAATGTATGCTTCTCATCAATCATTAAAAGACTGGTATGAAGTAAGCGGAAAAGAATTGGACACCATTGTTGAGTTTTGTAAAACCTACGAAGATTGCATTGGCGCAAGAATGACCGGTGCCGGATTTGGTGGATGTGCTATTGCATTGGTGAAAAAAGATAAGTTTCAAAATTTTTCCTCTAAGCTTGGTGAATATTATAATAAAATGATCAGTTATAAGCCTGATGTGTTTGCTTCAGAAATTGGTGATGGAGTAAGAGAATTAAAGAAAGAATTAAGTAATTAATGAATTCGATCACCCCTCACTTCAAGATTATTAATAACACCAGCTTCATATTTCAGCCATTCAGCCCAGCGCTTTCTTACTTTTTCTTTGTCAATATAAGTTTCTGAGAGTTCAATAAACAATGTGTAATGTCCAGCTTCGCTTTCCATAAAGCGGCGATAAAAATTGCAGAGATATTCATCATTCAACCCTTCGCTCAATCTTTTAAAACGTTCACAGCTTCTTGCTTCTATTAAAGCCATTGTTAATAATTGATCCAGCATACGGCTTTCCACACTACCGCCTTGTTTCTGAAA
The DNA here is from genome assembly GCA_036005825.1 of Chitinophagaceae bacterium. Lineage (GTDB taxonomy): Bacteria > Bacteroidota > Bacteroidia > Chitinophagales > Chitinophagaceae > VBAS01. Next base: position 4,130 of record DASYQG010000041.1, read on the forward strand.
TTCGATGAGCTTATTTACATATTCATCTTTCCGTTGCTTGCCAAGTTTCAAATTCCTCTTTTCTAACTCTTGCAAAACGAGCCTGAAATGCCCCCATTCTTCAGTAACGATCAGAGCTAATTCTTTTACCAGTTTTTCTCTTTCACTATATCGCTGAATAAGTGAGATGCAGGAGGTAGCCGCTTTTTGCTCGCAGTAGGCATGATCGGTCAATATTTCTTCTATGGATTTCCCGGCAAGGTCCACCCAGCGGGGATCTGTAGGCAGTTGAAGGCCAAGTATGTTTCGGGTATCTTCTGATAATTGTTCTTCAAACATTATTCCGAAATTAAGAGGCCACGAAGCTAAATCAAAATGCTTTGTTTTCTTTGTATTTTAGGCTCATTCTCCTACCTTTGCCGCCACAAATAATCGGATGTAAAATCGGATGAAATTAAAAAATTAAACAGATGCCTTTAACAAAAGAAAAAAAATCGACCGTCATCGCTCAATATGGCGGAAAAGAAAAAAACACAGGATCAATTGAAGGTCAGATCGCTCTATTAACTGAGCGTATGAACCAGATCGCCTCACATCTTCAAACAAACAAAAAGGATTTTTCAACTCACCGCGGACTGATGCAACTGGTTGGTAAACGTAAGCGTTTGCTTAACTATCTTCAGAAACATGACCTTACAGGTTATCGCCAGCTGATTGAAAAACTCGGTATCAGAAAATAATCCGGTTCCAAAACTCCGCTTGATGCGGAGCTTTTAGTTTCTGAGAGTTTGCATTTCTTTTTTCTTTCTTGCTTTTCAATTTTTGCTGAATAGCGATAAGAACGTACAAGAGTGCGACGCAACGAAGCTAAATAATAGTAATAAGCCGGGTTCATAATTATACTTCAAATTGTTTGAGTGTTCACCAACTTCGAACCTCGAACATAAAACTTAGAACAATATGTTACAACAACCTATTCGTAAAACATTTGATATAGGCGGTGGCCGTATGGTTACCATCGAAACAGGGCGACTTGCCCGCCAGGCTGACGGTGCAGTAACCGTAAGCATTGGTAATTGCATGCTGCTGGCAACAGTGGTTGCAAACAAAGACCCGAAAGAAGGGCAGGATTTTTTTCCGTTATCAGTAGATTACCAGGAAAAATTTGCTTCTGCTGGACGTATACCGGGATCTTTCTTTAAACGTGAAGCAAGATTGAACGATTATGAAATATTAACCTCAAGACTTGTTGACCGTGC